>DASSML010000353.1:0-3297 GCA_035688895.1 Gemmatimonadales bacterium | reverse complement strand
CGCTGGTAGATCGCCCGATCCGACACCAGCCCGAAAACCGTGAGCAGGACGCCGAAGACACTGAACATCAGTCCGATCGGCAGCCGCAGGTCGAAGCTCATCGCGCCCTCACCAGAACAGGAGGTTGAGCACCAGCGCCATCCCGAGCACCACCGCGCCGAGCGGGCCGGGGCGGCGGTACCACGCCTGGTCGTCGTCCCGGACTTTGGGGGTCAGGGAATACACCAGCCCCGTCAGCTCCGCGTCCGACTTCCGCCGCTCGGTCAGGAGCGAGATCACGATCGTGGCGACGAAGCAGGTGGTCCAGGCCACGATGGCGGTCCAGAAGTTCTGCGCCATCTCGCTGGGGTAGATCTGGAGTACCGAGCCCAGGAACCCGCCCTTGAGCCCCGGTGCCGAGCCGTGCGGGAGCGTGAGTCCGTGGTGCAGCGCGGCCGCCGCGGTCCCGGCCAACAGGCCGAAGAACGCGCCGTGCCCCGTCGCACGACGCCAGAACATGCCCAGCAGGAAGGTCGCGAACAGCGGGGCGTTCACGAACGCGAACACCAGCTGCAGCATGTCCATGATGTTGTTGAACCGGGTCGTGGCGTACGCCGCGGCGACGCTGGCCACGATTCCGAACACGGTGGCCGCATGACCCATCCGCAGGTAATGCCGGTCCGGCTGGCCCGGGCGGATGTAGGACTGGTAGATGTCGTACGTCCACACCGCGTTGAACGCCGTCACGTTCCCCGCCATCCCCGACATGAACGACGCCATGAGCGCCGTGAGGCCAAGGCCGAGCAGGCCCGGCGGGAGATAGTGCGCCAGCAGCGTGGGCACCGCGAGGTTGTAGTTCGGCGTGCCGTCGGCGCCGACCGGAAGCAGTCCCCCGCGACCGTGGTGCAGGGCGATGGCGATCATCCCGGGCAGGATGACCAGGGCAGGGAAGAGCATCTTGGGCACCGCGGCGAGCAGCGGTGTCCGCCGAGCGGCGCTCATCGATTCGGCCGCCATGGCGCGCTGCACCACCAGGAAGTCGGTGCACCAGTAGCCGAACGACAGCACGAAGCCGAGGCCCATCACCATCCCGAACCACTCGACGCCCATCGGGTTCGTGCCGGCGGACCCGAGGTATCGCCAGCTGTGGGTCCAGGCGCCGGCGGGGTAGCCGGCGTCGGTCGCCACCGGGACCAGCGCGGCCGTGAGACCGTTCCAGCCGCCGATGTCCTTGAGCCCGATGAGCACCAGCGGGAGGAAGCCCAGCACGATGAGGAAGAACTGCAGCACCTCGTTGTAGATCGCCGAGGTGAGGCCGCCCAGGAAGATGTAGGCCAGCACGATGATGGCGGAGACCACCACGCTGAAGTGGAAGCTCCAGCCGAGGATCAGCTCCAGCAGCTTCGCGAGCGCGTACATCGAGATGCCGGACGAGAAGACCGTCATCAGGGCGAAGGTGATGGCGTTGAGGCCGCGGGTCTTCTCGTCGAAGCGGAGCCGGAGGTACTCGGGCACCGAGCGCGCCCGGGAGCCGTAGTAGAACGGCATCATGAAGACCCCGACGAACACCATCGCCGGGATCGCGCCCACCCAGTAGAAATGGCTGGTCAGGATGCCGTACTTGGCGCCGGAGGCGGCCATCCCGATCACTTCCTGGGCGCCGAGGTTGGCCGAGAGGAAGGCCAGGCCCGCGATCCAGGCCGGGATGGCGCGGCCGGAGAGGAAGAAGTCTTCGCTGTTGCGAACCGACCGGCGGAGGACCCAGCCGATGCCGAGGACGAAGGCGAAGTAGACGATCAGGATGGCGTAGTCGATCCCGCCGAGCTGGACTTGTGACACAGGAGCAACTTGAGCGGAGGGTGGAGCCGCGTCAACTCGTTACGCCCGCGACCTCTCCCAGGATTCGGAGCGCGTCCTGCAGTTGGTCGGCGGCGAGATACGGCGCCGGGCCCAGCCGCAGTACGTCGCCTCGCGCGTCGCAGCGCAGGCCGCGGGTGGCCAGCCGCTGGGCCAGCACCGTGGCGGCGGGTGCGCGGAGCGCGAGGAAGCCGCCGATCTCCTCGAGCGGGGCCGAACGGTCGCGCGTCACCAGGGCAGGGTCGAGGTCGAGCGCGTCGAATCCGGCGGCGAGCGCGCCGATCTGGTGCTGACTGACGCGGCGCAGCACGTCGGGTGTGAGCCCCTGTTCGCGAAAGAAGCGGAAGACCGCCGCCGCGCGGTAATGGCTCGCCGGGTCGTAGGTGGCCCCGGCGAAGCGGTCGCCGCCCGTGCCGTAGGCGACGCGCTCCGGGTGCTCCCGATCGGTGAGCGCGGTGAACTCGCTGAACCAGCCGGTGACCACGGGCCGGAGATCGCACCCGGGCGGCAGGCGCAGGAAGGCGTTGCCCTCACCCAGCTGGCAATACTTGTAGCCCCCGCCGACGACGAACGCGTCCAGCAGGTCCAGCTCGGCGAGCGACACCGGCACCACGTTGAGCGCGTGGTAGGCGTCCACCAGCAACGCGGTCCCGTGGCGCCGGCAGCGCGCCGCGACCCGATCGAGCCCCCGCGCGATCCGGCCGCTGTCGAAGAACACCAGCGACATCAGAGCCGCGGCCGTCCGATCGTCCACCGCCGCCGCCACCCGCTCGGCCACGCTCTCCAGCGGCGTCTCCGGGACGCGCACCACCTCGAAGCCTTCCTCCGTCAGCCGATCGAGCTGGCGGCGGATGGTGTGGAACTCGCCGTCGGTAGTGACGAGCTTCGGCCGGGCGCGCAGTGGCAACGCGGAGAGCAGGCGCACGACCAGCTCGTGCGTGTTGGGCGCGAGCGCGAGGCCGCTCCCGGGGTCGCCGAGCAGCCGCGCGAAGCCCTGGCGGACCTCGTCCGCGCGGGCGAACGCGCGCTCCCATTTTTCGTCCACCAGCTCGGCCGCGTCGAGCCACGCCTCGGCCTGCGCCTCGAAGCCGACGTCGGGCCAGGCCTGGTGCGAATGACCGGTGAGGAGCAGCCGGTCGGCCACACCGAAGCGGCGGTAATGCGCCGCGAGGGGATTGGGCGAGCCGGTGAGCGAGGCGAGGTCCACTACAGCTCGGTGCGAATGGCCCAGAGATCGGGGAACAACGGCTGGTTGAGCGTGGTCGTGAGGTACTCGGCGCCGGCGCTGCCGCCGGTGCCGCGGCGGGTCCCGATGGTGCGCTGGACCATCTTCACGTGCCGGTAGCGCCACTCCATCAGCCCCTCGTCCAGGTCCACCAGGCGCTCGCACAGCTCGGCGAGCGCGGGGTGATGCCGGTAGACGTCGATCAAGGCGGTCCGGAGCCCGGGGGAGCCTTCGAC
>DASSML010000352.1:0-8271 GCA_035688895.1 Gemmatimonadales bacterium | reverse complement strand
TCCAGCGCCACGCTCAAACACTTCCCCGGGTCGAACGAATCCCGCAACCGGGCCACCACCTGGCCCACGCCTTCGCGGTAGGCGCCGAAGTGGCCCAGGGCGCGGCGGATCGGCCAAGGTGCGCGCTCCAGGGTCATGGGGATCTCCCTCGCGGCGGCCGCACGGCGCAGGGCGCGGATTCGGTCTACCGGGCCATCGCCGGTCCAGCGGATCATCCCCGCGCCGGGGCCCGCGCTCACCAGGCCCTCGTCGAGATCGTGCGCCAGAAGGTCGAGCGTCTCGTCCACACCGTCGCCCAGGACACCGAGGCGCAGGGTGATGGGTCCGCCCAGACTGCCCCGGGCCACCAGGCCCCAGAAGGCTGCCGTCTTCTCCGGGGCCAACGGCTGCCAGGTCAGCTCGCTCTCGGTGCCGAGGCGGCGCACGTCGGCCTGGACCGCGGCGTCGGTGCCGACGAAGCGCGCCGCCAGCACCCAGTCTGCCTCGGCCGCCAGGGCGGGGGAGAGCAGCTCCAGCGCACCCGGCTGGAGCGACGCGGCGATCAGCTCACGTGCGGCGGACGACAGCGCGTCGCGGGCGCCGTGCGCCACCAGGGTCACGTCGGCGCGAGGGAGTGCGCGGAGCCGGAGGTGGACGTCGGCGATGATCCCGAACCCACCGAAGCCGCCGACCTGCAGCTTGGTCAGGTCGTAGCCTGCCACGTTCTTCACCACTCGGCCGCCGGCCTTGACCAGGCGTCCGTCGCCGGTCGCGACGGTGCACCCCAGGATGTGATCCCGCACCGCGCCGAAGCCCTGCCGGATGGGACCGGCGGTCGCGGTGGCGACCATCGAGCCGACGGTGCGGTCGGGACGGCCGGGCGGATCGATCCCCAGCCACATCCCCTCGTCCGCCAGGCGGCGCCGCAGCGCCTCGAGCGGCGCCCCCGCCTGCACCGTGGCGACCAGGTCCGCCGGGCTCACCGAGACGACCTGGTCCAGCGCCCGGGAGCTCACCGCCAGGTCGGCCGGCGCGTCGGGTGGGAGCCAGCTCGCGTGCCCTTCGACCCGGATCTTCCAGCCCTCCTCGTGCGCCAGCCGGCAGACCAGCGAGAGCGCCTCCGCGCTTTCGGGCGTGGCACGGGGCACGCCGCTGGGATCGCGCTCCACGCCGCCGGTGCCGAGCAGCGCGCGCAGCCGGCCGAAGACGACGTCGTCGCTCACGGCACCCCCGGGGCGGCCCGCCACTCGCGACAGGCGTGGAGCGGGACCACCTTGCCCGGATTGGCCCGCTCGGCGGGATCGAAGGCCTGTCGCACCGCGCGCATCATCGCCAGCGTGTCGGGATCGAAGATCCAGGGCATGTAGTCGATTTTGTCTGATCCGACCCCGTGCTCGCCGGTGATGCTGCCGCCCGCCGCGACGCACGCGGCCATGATCTCGCGGCAGGCGACATGCACCCGGTCGGTCAGGTCGCGGTCGTGCCGGTCGAAGCTGATGTTGGGATGCAGATTCCCGTCCCCCGCGTGGAAGACGTTGCTGATGGTGAGCCCGTGCCGATCGCGGATCTCGGCGATCCGGTCCATGATGTCTGGCAACACGCTGCGGGGCACGACCGCGTCCTGCACCGCCAGATCGGGTGCGATCCGCCCCATGGCGCCGAACGCCTTCTTGCGGCCCTGCCAGAGGCGGGCGCGGTCGGCCGGCGTGGAGGCGGCCTGCACCTCCCGCGCGCCGCGCTCGCGGAGGATCGCGGTGACGGTCGCCGTCTCCGCTTCCACGGCGTCGGCGTTGCCGTCGAGCTCGACCAGCAGCACCGCCGCCGCATCGGTAGGATAGCCGGCCGCGTAGATCGAGGCTTCCACCGCGGCGACGCAGGACTGGTCCATCATCTCCATCGCGGCCGGCACGATCCCCGAGGCGATGACCCGGGAGACCGCCTCGCTGGCCGCACGCACCGAGGAAAAGTCGGCCAGCATGGTGCGCACGCTGGTGGGCACCGGCTCCAGCCGCACCACGATCTCGGTGGCGATCCCGAACATCCCCTCGCTGCCCACGAAGAGCCCCACCAGGTCGGGGCCCCACGGCTCCCCGTGGGGCGATCCCAGCCGGATCACCTCGCCGTCGGGCAGCACGACCTCGAGCTCGACCACGTGGTTGGTGGTGACTCCGTACTTGAGGCAGTGGGGACCGCCGGCATTCTCGGCCACGTTGCCGCCCACGGTGCAGGCGGTCTGGCTCGAGGGATCGGGGACGTAGTGCAGGCCATGCGGCGCGGCCGCCTCGGTGAGCCGGGCGTTGATCACCCCGGGCTGGACGGTTGCGCGGCGGCGCGTTGGGTCCACCGCGAGGATCCGGTTCATGCGGGTGAGCGCGATGAGCACGGTGTCGGGATCGGCCACCGCGCCGCCGGAGAGGCCGGTGCCGGCACCGCGGGCGACGAAGGGCACGCCGACCAGGTGGAGCAGCCGCACCACCTCGCGCACCTGGGCGCCGTCGGCCGGGAGCACCACCACCCCGGGATACGACTCCCGGGTGGGAAGGCCGTCCATGGTGAAGGTCGCCAGCTCGGCCCGGCGGGAACGGACCCAGCGTGCCCCGACGATCCGGCCCAGCGCCTCGATCAGCTCCGGAGTCACGAGCCGAGCTGGATGTCGGGCCGAGTGCCGCCCCGGCCGTTGGTGTGACCGCGCCGGTGCACCTTGAGCGCCGACTCGACCTTGGCGGTGAGGATCGGCAGCAGCATCACCAGTGCCTCGACTCGGCGCGCGGTGGATCGCTCGGCCAGGAGCCGCTGCTTCACCCCGGGATCGGCATCGACCGCGGCGGCCACGTTGAAGGACAGGCCCAACGGGTCGTTGGGGAGCTCGGGGTCGTCGGGCTCGGTGTCCTGGAGCTGGCGCAGGAGGAGATGATAGGCGTTGAAGAGCTCGCGAAGGCGATCCACCGAGTCGGGCGGTGGCTCCGTCCCCGGATCATCCTCGAACGGCTGCACCAGCGCCACGTGATACGGTGCCGGGTCCTCCACTGCCCGGGCCAGCACGAAGCGCTCGCCGCCGAGCACGATGATGTTGGACCGGCCGTCCGGCAGCTCCTGGTTGACCCGCACCACCGCGATACAGCCCACGGTGCCCGGCTCGGGCAGCTCATCGGTCGCGCCGGTCGGGGTAATCCCGAAACGGCGATCCCCCGCGAGGCAATCGGCCAGCATGCGCCGGTAGCGCGGCTCGAAGATGTGGAGCGGCAGGGGCGTGCCGGGAAAGAGGACGACACCCAGCGGGAAGATCGGAAGCCGGAGGGGCATGGGGGAAGTCTAGGCGGTACGGCGGTACGGCGGTACGGCGGTAGGGCGACAAGGCGGCAAGGCGGTAAGGCGGTAACGGTAAGGCGGCACAGTGCGGGGTTGAGCGTGTCGAGAATGAAGCGACCCCCCGATGTCCAGAACATCGGAGGGTCGTGAGAGCATCGGAGCGATCGTACCGCCCTACCGCCCTACCGTCACGGCCCCGCCACCGCCACCGGGCTTGCGAATGTCGAGTTACCCCCCGCGCTGCCGAGCTGGCCGTGGAAGTTATTGCCCCAGCAGTAGGCCTGGCCGCCGTCGGTAAGGGCGCAGGTATGGAAGGCGCCGGCCGCCACCCAGGTGAGCGGCAGGCCGCCCAATACCCCGCTCGGCGCATCGAATCTCGCGCTCCCGTTGAGGATCCCGTTGCCAAGCTGACCGTTCCCGGCGTTGCCCCAGCAATAGGCATGGACGGACGTGCTCCACAGATCGCTGGTGGTAATGGCGCACGAGTGGACCAGGCCCGCCGTGATGGCGGAGAAGGTGCGGCCGCCGCTCACCGCCACCGGCACCAGGCTCCGAGCGATGGCACCTGCGCCGAGCTGGCCGCGGCTGTTGTCACCCCAGCAGAATGCGCGCTTGTCGGTGGTCACTCCGCACGTATGCGACTGGGTGAACTGGGCGAGCTCGGTTCCCACCCAGATCTGGCGCCAGCTGCGCCCTCCCGCGACGGCAGTCGGCTTGAGCCGGGTGGCGGTGGTGCCGTCGCCCAGCTCGCCCTTGCCGTTCTTGCCCCAGCAATAGCCGTGTTTGTCGGTCCCGATGCCGCAGGAGTGAATGGCCCCGGCCGCGAGCCGGAGGAACTTGACCGTGCCCGCGACGCGGACCGGCTTGAGCCGCCGGGTCTTGCTGTTGTCGCCGAGCTGTCCCCAGGTGTTGTCGCCCCAGCAGAAGGCAACACCGGTGGCGTTCACCGCGCAGGTGTGCTTGAGGCCGGCGCGGATCTGAACGAAGGTCCCGTTGGCGACCGGCACCGGCTGGTGGTGGTCGGTAGTGGTCCCGTCCCCCAGTTGCCCGGCGGCGTTGCCTCCCCAGCAGTAGGCCCGGTTGGCCGTGGTGATGCCGCAGGAGTGCACCCCGCCGGCGTACACCTCCAGGAAGCGAAGGCCGCCGGCTACGAGCGTGGGCCGCCCGCGATCGGTCGTCATGCCGTCGCCGAGCTGGCCGGCGCTGTCGGCCCCCCAGCAGTAAGCCCGGTTGTCGGTGGTGACGCCGCAGGAATGGCTCCAGCCGGCGCTGATCTGCCGGAAGACGAGCGCCGCGGTCGTTGTCGCCGGCGATGGAGGCGTCACAGGCTCGGTGGGTGAATCGGTGTCGGTCCCGCACCCCAGTGCCAGCAGACCCGCCCCGAGAAGGGAGATGAGCCGAGCTCGCGGGCCAACCATACGGTGGATCGGCATGACCTCTCCGGAAGAGATGGCACTATCGATAGCCCTGAGGTATCAAGTGGCTTTCAAGAGGGCTCGGTGGCTCGGGTGTGAAAATCTGCAGGTCACACGGGCCTGAGAAAGCAAGAACCCCCCGTCGGCCGACCGACGGGGGATCGCTTTGTGGGTCGTTACTAGACCGAGCTACCGAGCCACCGAGCCACCTAACTCATGCCGCGCCCCAGAACCCGCGCAGCGCCCGCACGTCCGGGCTGTCGCGGAGCTTCTCGAAGGCCCGCTCGCGGATCTGGCGGATGCGCTCGCGGGTGACGCCGAGGAGGGCGCCGATCTTTTCGAGCGTGAGGGCCTCGGAGCCTTCCTCGAGACCGTAGTACAGGGAGAGAATCTTGCGTTCGCGCGGGGTGAGATGGCGCTGGAAGAGCTTATCGATGAACTCCCGCTGAAGCCGGGTGTCGGTCATCTCCTCGATCTCGCCCTGGCCGGTGCCGGCCACCCGCTCGCCGAAGGTGCTCGCCCCGCGGTCCTGCCGCTCGACCGGCGCGTCGAGGCTCACTTCGGTGGAGCTCATCCGACGGGCGGAGCGGATGTTCTCGACGCTGTCGTTGAGGGCGGTGGCGACTTCCTCGTCGGTCGGCTCCCGGCCCAGCTCCTGGGCCAGGAAGGCCTGGGCCCGCGACATCCGCACCAGCGCGGAGTTCTGGTTGAGTGGGATCCGCACGCTACGAGTCTGCTCGGCGAGGGCCTTGAGCACCGCCTGCCGCACCCACCACACGGCATAGGAGATGAACTTCACGCCGTGGTCGGGGTCGAACTTCCGCACCGCCTTGAGCAGGCCTTCGTTGCCGATGGCGACCAGCTCGGAGAGGTCGAGCCCGTGGCCCTGGTACTTCTTCACGTAGGAGATCACGAACCGGAGGTTGGCCGTGACCAGCCGCTCGGCCGCCACCTCGTCGCCCGCGAGAGCCCGCCGTGCCAAGCGCTTCTCCTCGTCGGGGTCGGTGATCATCGGGAGCTTCTGGATGTCGAGGAGGTATTGGTCGAACGCCCCGGCAGGGCTGGAACGCAGGAACGCGCGGGCTTTCCCAGGACGAACGTGGGCCATAGTCAACCCCGACGAAGGTTGCAGCAATGACGAGCGATGTGGGCGCGGACCAAACGGCTGGAGAGAGGGAGCCAATATACGAATTGCCTGGTAGGCGGTCAAGCAAAAAAATGTATCCACATCACAAAATAATTGGCCGCAAACGGTTCCTCGCTTTCTCCACGCCGAAGCCCACCGACGTGATAAAGTGGTTTAACAGACGAACTGTAAGTAGCTGAAAACTAAGTATCTACAAGATCGAATCGAGTGCCTTTCGAATGGCCGACTCCGGTGCTGCCACCGTCCACCCCTCTCGCGTCGCCATGCTGCCCACGGCGCTCGGCAGGGCGAAACGGATCGTCTTCGCGCGGTTTTTCTTGTCGCTCGCCATCGCCGGCAGCAGCGCATCCGCTGCAAGCGACGGCACCAGGCGCACGGGAAGGCCGAGGCGGTTCAGCAACGCCGAGACGCGGGCGCCGATCCCCGCCGGTGCCAGGCCCAGCTCTTCGGCCAGGGCTGCTTCCGCTAGCAGGCCGAGGCCCACCGCTTCGCCGTGCGGGACGCGATAGGACGACGCGCGCTCCACGGCGTGCGCCACGGTGTGCCCCGCGTTGAGGATCGCGCGCCGTCCTCCTTCCCGCTCGTCGGCGCTCACGACATCCGCCTTGATCTCTACGCTCCGCCGCACCAGCCGCTCGAGCGCCCCGGGGTCGCGCCGGAGGAGCCGCTCCGTCTCGCGCTCGATCCAGGCGAAGTAATCCGCGTCGGCGATGAGTCCGTGCTTCACTGCCTCCGCGAGCCCGCCCCGGAACTCCCGCTCGGGGAGCGTCCCGAGAGTCGCGGGGTCGGCGATGACCGCCGCCGGCGGATGGAACGCGCCGATCAGGTTCTTGCCCTCCGGCGTGTCCACGCCGGTCTTCCCGCCCACCGAGGCGTCGAGCATCGCGAGGAGCGTGGTCGGCGTCTGCAGGTAGGGCACGCCGCGCATGTAGGTGGCCGCGACGAACCCGGCGAGGTCGCCCGTGACGCCGCCGCCCAGCGCGATGATCCCGCTGTCGCGCCCGAACCCGCGGCGCAGCAGCCCGTCGGTGAGGCGGGCCCACTCGTCCCGGGTCTTCGAGGTCTCGCCCGGCGGGAAGGTGAGGATCTCGCCGTCCCACCGGGCGGTGCCGAGCCGGCCCTCGCGGTAGAGCCGGTGGACCGCGGCGTCGGCGATCATGGCCACCCGTCGCTCGCCGAGGTGCTCCGTCACCAGCGCGTCGAGGCGGCCGAGTGCGCCGGTCTCGACGTAGACCGGGTAGCGGCCCAGCGCGTGGCTCACGATCACCGGCGCGGCGGCCGCGCCGCTCACCAGGTCACGTCTCCCACTCCCTCGCGGTGGTTGGCCAGGCGCGCCAGGGTGAAAAGCAGATCGGAGAGCCGGTTCAGATATGCCAGGAAGAGCTCGGGCACCTCGGCTTCGTGGGCCAGGCTCACCACGCTTCGCTCGGCCCGGCGGCAGACGGTGCGGGCGACGTGGAGCACCGCCGCCTTGGGGCTTCCGGCCGGGAGCACGAAGGCGCGGAGCGGCGCCAGCTCCTCGTCGGCCCGGTCGATCATCCGCTCGAAGTCGCTCACGCGCTCGGACGAGAGCGCGGCCTTGGCCAGCGCCTTGGCCACCCGCTCCGGGTCCGGGGTGGCGAGATGCCCGCCGATGGAGAAGAGATCGCGCTGGATCGCGGCCAGCTCTTCATCGAAGAAGTCCCGCGGCGCGGTAGCGCGGACGAGGCCGAGCACCGAGTTGAGCTCGTCCACGTCGCCGTAGGCCGTCGTCCTGGCGTGGTCCTTCGGCACTCGACCGCCTCCGAAGAGCGCCGTCTCGCCGCGATCGCCGGTGCGGGTGTAGATGCGCATCAGCTCAACGCGCCATCTTGGGACGGAGGAAGAAGCGCAGCTCGCCCGCGCCGGGCTCGAGCGTCGCGAGGTCGATCCCGATGACGCCGCTCTTGGGGAAGTCCATCCGCAGATGATTGGTGGACCCCGCGAGGAGGAGCGACGCGAGCTCCTCCATCCAGGGCGAGTGGCCCACCAACGCCACGATGGCGTCGGCCGTCTGCTCGCCCACGTGCTCGGCGAGGCGGATGAGGTCGGGGTCGTCGGCCAACGGCTCGCAGGGCACCGCCGGCCTCGCCACCCGGGCGACCTCGACCAGGATCTCGGCGGTCTGCGCCGCTCGGAGCCAGGGACTGGTGAGCACCAGGGAGGGAGCCAGGTCCAGCTTGCGGATGGCCCGGCTCACGTCGCGCTGGACCTTCCTGCCCTTGTCGGTCAGCGGCCGGTCACGGTCGTCGGGCCACTGGGCCGGATCCCGATCCCCGGCGTTGGCGTGACGGTTGAGGAGGAGGAGCATGGGGGTCCGGAAGGTTGGGGACCTGGGAAAGAGAATGGGGCCGAGCCTACTTCGCCATCTCCACCACCAGACTGTCGATCGCCGCCAGCACC
>DASSML010000351.1:0-3872 GCA_035688895.1 Gemmatimonadales bacterium | reverse complement strand
TGCCCCTGGTGATGAATCTCAGCTTCGGCGTGGGCAACGAGCAGGAGGGGAAGGCCCGGATCGACCGGCTGGCCGATTCGGTCCTGGCGGCCCACCCCGACGTGTCGCTCACCATCAGCGGCGGCAACGACGGGCCCGGGTTGAGTACTATCGGGCTCCCCGGCTCGGCGGACCGCGCCATCACCGTCGGCGCCACCCTGCCCTCGGGGTTCCTGGTGCCGGGGCCGGAAGGGCCGGCGCCCGAGGAGGTCGCCTACTTCAGCTCCCGGGGGGGCGAGGTGGCCAAGCCCGACCTGGTGGCCCCGGGCATGGCCTACAGCTCGGTGCCCCGGTGGAACGCCGGAGACGAGGTGAAGCAGGGGACCAGCATGGCCTCGCCCCACGCGGCGGGACTGGTCGCCTGCCTGGTCTCGGCGCTGGCGCAGGAACAGCGGCCGATCGACGCCGCCCGGATCAAGCGCGCGCTCATGGTGACCGCGCGGCCCACCCCGGGCAGCGGATACCTCGACGAGGGCCGCGGTCTTCCGGCGCTGGATGCGGCGTGGAGCTGGCTCGGCTCGGCGCCGGGCGGCGGCGAGATCACGGTCGCGGCCGCCGCCGGCGGCGACGCGGGGTGGCGGATGCTGGGACCCGGCACGGCCCGGAGCGGCACGCTGCGCTTTGCGCTGAGCCCCGACGACAGCGCGCCCAGCGGTCCCTTCCGCCTCGAGAGCGATGCCGCCTGGCTCACCCCGCCCTCGAGCGTCTCGCTCAAGGGCGGCAGCGAGGTGACCCTCCGTTACGACGCGACCAAGCTCGCGCCCGGGGTTCACACCGGCACCGTCCTGGCCTGGTCGGCCGACACGCTGCGCGGGCCGGCCTTCCGATTGGTCGCCACGCTGATTCTCCCTGCACCCGCGAACGCCGGCTCCGCCACACTCCGCCACGGCACCGCGCTGGAGGAGGGTGGTGTCCTGCGCTCGTTCTTCCTGGCCGATACGGCGCGTCCGTTCGTCGCCAGCGTCGCGACCGCGGGGCTCTCCAGCCGGGCCCTCGCGTTCCTGCACGAGCCGCACGGGGCGCCGTACCGAGAAGAGGCCGCGCTCCCCGCCGGCAGTGGCTCGCAGGCGGCGGAGTACGCCGTGGACGGTCGGGACGTCGTGGCCGGGGCGTACGAGGTGGACGCGGTGGCCCTGCCGGGCCGGCGCGCGTCAGTGGACGTGACGGTCCGTCAGTCGCCGGTCACGCTGCACGCGACCCGCTCCGAAAACCGGGTAACCGCACGGGTCCGGAGCGTCGCGGGCGCCCCGGTCACCACCGGAGTTTCCTTCCGCCTGCTCGGCGCCGAGCGTACCGACACGGTGGCCGCGCGGGGCTCGGCGCCGCGACGCATTCCGTTCGTGGTCCCGTCCTGGGCCAAGGACCTCGTGGTCGAGCTCGCGATGGCGCCGGAGCAGTGGGACCGGATCACCGACTTCGGCGTGAGCGTCTACGACACCGCCGGGAGACAGCTCTCGAAGAACCCCATGCGCTACGCCCTCGGCCGCGCCTCGGTGCCTCTGCCCGAGCATCACGGTGATATCCCGCTCACGCTGGCGCTCTATCCCGGCTTCGCCGATCCGGCCGACAGTGCGTCCTGGACCGTGCGGGCCAGCATCCGCACCTATGCCGACAGCGGGGTCGCGCTCCACGCGGCGGGCGATACCACGCTGCGCGTAGCGCCCGGCGGACGGGCGGAGGTTGGGTTCGATCTCGGCTCGCCTCCGTGGCCGCTGCCCGAGCGCTTCGCGCCGTTGGGCCTGCTGGTGGCCCGCGTGGGTGAGGATCGCTGGCATCGCGAGGTCGTGCTGCCGGGTGCCGGCGGGGGAGTGCTGCCATGACCGGCCGGGTGGTGCGGATCGCCGCGGGGCAGGGGTTCTGGGGCGACTGGCTGGAGGCCCCGGTGCGCCAGGTGCGCGGCGGACCGATCGACTATCTGATGATGGATTACCTCGCCGAGGTGACGATGTCCATCATGCAGAAGCAGAAGTCGCGCGATCCGAAGGCGGGCTACGCCCGGGATTTCGTTCCCCTCATGGAGCGCATCCTTTCCGACGTCGCGCGGAAGGGAATCCGGGTCACCAGCAACGCCGGCGGGGTGAACCCGCGCGGCTGCGCCGAGGCGGTGCTCGAGGTTGCCCGCAAGCTCGGGCTCCAGGGCAAGGTCCGCGTCGGCCTGGTGACGGGCGACGATATCCTCGGCCGCCTCGACGAGCTGATCGCGCGGGGGCATCCGCTGGCGGACATGGAGACCGGCCGTCCACTCGCCGAGATCCGCGACAAGGTTCTGAGCGCCAACGCGTACCTGGGGATGGCCCCGATCGTGGAGGCACTCCGCGGCGGCGCCAACGTGGTCGTGACGGGGCGGGTGACCGACACCGGTCTCACGCTGGGTCCGATCTTCCACGAGTTCGGCTGGTCGCCGGAGGATTGGGACAAGGTCGCGGCCGGCACCGTGGCCGGGCACATCATCGAGTGTGGCGCGCAGGCGTCGGGCGGCAACCTGCTCAAGGGCTGGCGTTCGGTGAAGGGGCTGGCCGACCCGGGCTTCCCGATCG
This sequence comes from Gemmatimonadales bacterium, assembly GCA_035688895.1. Taxonomy (GTDB): domain Bacteria; phylum Gemmatimonadota; class Gemmatimonadetes; order Gemmatimonadales; family GWC2-71-9; genus CAVVWJ01. The sequence continues at coordinate 1,296 of DASSML010000351.1, read as the reverse complement.
TCGAGGCCTCGCCCGACGGCAGCTTCGTCATCACCAAGCATCCCGGCACCGGTGGGGTGGTCTCGGTGCCCTCGGTGACCGAGCAGCTGGTCTACGAGATGGGCGACCCGCACAGCTACATCACCCCCGACGGCGTCGCCGACTTCACCTCCATCCAGCTGAAGCAGGCGGGCCGTGACCGGGTGCGGGTGAGCGGGATTCGGGGCGGACCCAGGACGCCGATGCTCAAGGTGTCGATCGCCTACTTCTACGGCTACAAGGCCGTCGGCACGCTGGTGTACTCGTGGCCCGAGGCGTACGACAAGGCCCGTGCCGCCGACAAGATCCTCCGGCAGCGCCTCAAGGACCTGGGGCTCGAGTTCGAGCAGATCCTGACGGAATACGTCGGGGTGGATGCCACGCACGGCCGATTGAGTGGTCCGCCCGATCCCGATCTCCCCGAGGTGCAGCTCCGGATCGGCGTGCGCGCCCGCGAGCGGGCTCCGGTGGAGCGGTTCACCCGGGAGATCGCGCCGCTGGTGCTGACCGGCCCGCCCAGCGTGACGGGTTTCGCCGGCGGACGGCCGGCGGTCGAGGAGGTCGTGGCGTACTGGCCGGCGCTGATCGATCGGCGGCAGATCGAGCCGGAGGTGCGGGTGGAGATTCTGGAGGCTTAGGGGGCGCAGGGAACCAGTCGGAGGAGCGAATGGCGATCAAGCGCAAATCCAATAAAGCGCGTAAGTCACCGAAACGGGGTCAATCCTCCCCGCTCGCCCGCGCCGCCGCGCCCCTGCGCCTCCTAGCCCACGCGCGGAGCGGCGACAAGGGCAACACCGCCAACGTCGGCCTCATCGCACTCGAGCCCGAGTACTACCCCATCCTGGTGAAGGAAGTCACGACCGCCCGGGTGGCGCGCCACTTCAAGGGGATGGTGAGCGGGGTCGAGCGGTTCGAGCTGCCCAACCTCAACGCGCTGAACTTCCTGCTCCACGATGCGCTCGACGGCGGTGGCACCATCTCCCTCAAGACCGACGCACAGGGCAAGGTGTACTCGACGGCACTCCTCAGGATGGAGATTCCCGTGCCGCCTACCCTGGTCCGGCGGCTCAGTCGGGCATGAGCAAGCCGGCAGCGCCCCCCTCAGGCCCGCTCCGGGCTGAGCTTACGGCCGGGGTTCTCACCCTCACTCTCGATCGCCCCGACAAGCGGAACGCGCTGGACGCAGTCCTGATCGATGCCCTGTCGGCGGCGCTCGAGCGGGCCGACCTCGACGCCGAGGTGCGGGTCGTGGCGCTCCGCGGCGCGGGCAAGGACTTC
>DASSML010000350.1:0-4218 GCA_035688895.1 Gemmatimonadales bacterium | reverse complement strand
GCCAACTGGCGCGCGCTCAACGAGGACGAAGCCCGCCCGCTGCTCGACCGGGCCATCCAGACCCGGTACCCGCCGGCCTCGCCGTTCAAGCTCGCGATCGGAGCCATGGCGCTGAAGCGCGGACTGATCGGGCTCGACACCCACATGCCCCAGCCCTGCCGGGGCGGCATGCGCCTGGGCAACCGGGTCTTCCGCTGCTGGAAGAAGGAAGGCCACGGCTCGCTCGACCTGATCGGAGCCGTCGCGGCGAGCTGTGACGTGTACTTCTACCAGCTGGGGCTGCGTCTCGGGCTCAACGCGATCATCCAGGACGGCGTGCTGATGGGCTTCCAGGACAAGAGCGGGATCGACCTGGAGAACGAGAAGGACCCGATCTTCCCCTCGAACACCGCCTACTTCGACAAGCTCTACGGGCCGAGGAACTGGAGCCCGCCGGCCACCACGCTCAACTTCTCGATCGGCCAGGGCGAGAACACCCAGACCCTGGTCAACATGATGCGGTTCTACGAAGGGCTGGCGGGTAACGGCGAGGCCGCCGCGCCCTACATCGTCCGGCCCACCACCAGCAAGACCCGCTCGCTGGGGATGACGCCGGAGCAGCTCGACGGGCTCCGCCGGGCCCTGATCGCGGTGGTCGAGCGGGGCACCGCCGCGGCGAGCCGGCGCAAGGACCTCGCGGTCGCCGGGAAGACGGGGACCGCCCAGAATCCGCACGGCAAGGACCACGGCTGGTTCATCGGCTTCGCGCCGGCCGAAAAGCCGGAGCTCATCGTCGGCGGGATCATGGAGTTCGCCGAGCACGGCACCACGGTGGCGCCCTACGTCGTGCGCGTGCTCCACCGCTACCTGCTGGGGCCCGACACCACGGCTACGGTCAAGGTGAAGCTGCTCGACGAGGGGATCACGCTGGATACTGCTCCGCGACCGGTCGAGCTGGACCCCGACTCGGCGGCGGCGAGCGCCCGGGCCGACTCCGTGCGAAGGGCAGGCGAGCGATGAGAGCCCCGGCCGTCGACCGGCAGCTCCTCGCCGTGAGCGCCGGACTGATCATCTTTGGCCTGCTGACCCTCTACTCGGCCGGGCAGACCGACGTGCCCACCCGGGCCGCCGGCGTCTGGTATCGGCAGTTCTTCTGGGTGGGGATCGGGATCGTTGGGGCGTGCACGACCTTCCAGATCTCGCCCCGGCTGCTGGAGTGGCTCGCTCCCGCGCTCTACGGCTTCAGCCTGGCGCTCCTGGTGCTGGTACTGCTGGTGGGCACCGGCGCCGGCACCGCGGAGAGCAGCCACAGCTGGCTGTCGGTCGGCGGGCACCAGATCGGACAGCCCTCCGAGCTCGCCAAGGTCGCCACCGTCCTGATGCTGGCCCGCTACCTCTCCGGCCGCCGGGAGCCGCCCCGCTTCCTCCGCGACCTGATGATGCCCGGGCTCATCGTCGGCACGCCCTTTCTGCTGGTGCTGAAGCAGCCCGACCTGGGCAGCGCGATCGTGTTCATCGGGATCGCGTTCGCCATGCTGTTCTGGGCCGGCGTCCGGCCTCGGCTGCTCTTTCTCCTCGCCTCCCCTGGGCTGAGCCTGCTGCTGGCGTTCAACAACTGGGCCTGGGGAGCGTGGATCGTCGCGTTCACCGCGTTGCTGTTCATCTGGCGACCCTATCTGTCCGATGCGCTGCTGATCTGGTTCCTCAACGTTGCCATGGGCGCGGTGGCCCTGCCGCTGTGGAAACGGCTCGCCCCGTACCAGCAGAACCGTCTCCTCACCTTCCTCAACCCCGAGGTGGATCCGCGGGCGGCGGGGTATCACGCCATTCAGAGCCGGGTCGCCATCGGCTCGGGCGGCTGGTTCGGCACCGGCTACACCGAGGGCCCGCAGAAGCGCCTGGCATTCCTGCCCGAGCAGCACACCGACTTCGTCTTCCCGATCGTGGGTGAGGAGCTCGGTTTCGTGGGCGTCCTGCTGGCCCTGGGTCTCTTTCTGGGCCTGTTCCTCTGCCTGCTTCGGATCGCCCGGCGGGCCACCGACTCCTTCAGCAGCCTGGTGGTCTTCGGGATCCTGGGGCTGCTCTTCACCCACGTGTACGAGAACGTGGGGATGACGATCAACCTGATGCCGATCACCGGCATCCCCCTGCCGTTCTTCTCCTACGGCGGCTCCTTCTTCGTGATCTGCTGCCTCTGCCTGGGCCTGGTTTTCCGGGTGGCGTACGACTCACGCCAATCTGGCTATCCTGATGTATGACAATGACTTAGATATTGGGGTCTGGCGCGGAAAGGCGGGTCTTAAGAGATTCCATGGGTTCCCGATGCCGCCTGGTTACCCGTCCAACACACTCTGGTGACCCCTACTTCCTATGGCTGTGATGGCATGGTTTAAGAAGGAGCGGAAGCCACGGACGTCGCAGCGCGAGCGGCTCGAGATTCCGCCCGACGCGTGGGAAAAATGTGACGGCTGCGGGCACATCGATCTCAGGGAAAAGTTCGAAAAAGCGCTGAACGTCTGCCCCGAGTGCGGGCGACACCGCCGCATTTCGGCGGAGGAGTACATCGAACTCCTCACCGATCCGGGCACTTGGCGCGAGCTGTACCCCGGGCTGCGGTCCACCGATCCGCTCTCCTTCGAGCACTACGCCGATCGTCTGGTGAGCGCCCGCAAGAAGGGCGGAGAAGCCGATGCCATCTACGCCGGCACGGCCCGGCTGGACGGTCTCCCCATCAACCTCGGGGTGATGAACTTCGCCTTCATGGGCGGGTCGATGGGCTCGGTCGTGGGCGAAAAGATCGCCCGACTTTCCCGACGATCGCATGAGAAGAAGGTGCCGCTCATTCTGGTCTCGACCTCGGGCGGCGCCCGGATGCAGGAAGGCGTCCTCTCCCTCATGCAGATGGCCAAGACCTCGGCGGCCATCGCCCAGCTCCACCGCGATAGCATCCCCTACATCTCGATCCTCACCGATCCGACGACCGGCGGCGTGTCGGCCTCCTTCGCGATGCAGGGCGACGTCATCCTGGCGGAGCCGGGCGCGGTGATCGGGTTCGCGGGCCAGCGGGTCATCAAGCAGACCATCGGGCAGGACCTGCCGGAGGGATTCCAGACCGCGGAATTCCTGCTGGAGCACGGCCAGATCGACGACGTGGTGCCGCGGGGCTCACTCAGGGACACCACCGCCAGGCTGCTCCGCCATATGCAAGGGCAGCGTCCCGTGGTGGAGCGCGCCGAAGCCAGCTGACCGCCGCAGCGTGAGATGTCCGGCGCCCCACCCGCGTATCGCTGGTGGGGCGCCGTCGTTCCGGGCCCCGACGCCGAGCCTTCACTGACTTACGACGACGCGCTGGCCTTTCTGTTCCCCCGGACCACCACGATCAAGTTCGGTCTCGCCACCACGCGGGCCCTGCTGCGATCGCTGGGGGACCCGCAGGCGACCATTCCGACGGTGCACATCGGCGGCACCAACGGGAAAGGCAGTGTCTCCACGCTGGTAGCGGCCGCGCTGGCCGAGGCCGGATGGCGGGTGGGTCTCTACACGTCGCCCCACCTGGTGTCGTTCCGGGAGCGGATTCGGGTGGATGGGATTCCGATCGGCGAGGACGCGGTGGCGATGTGGACCGAGCGGCTCCGGCCGCTCATCCTCGAGCGCAAGGCGACCTTCTTCGAGGCCAGCACCGCGATCGCCTTTGCCGACTTCGCAGCTCGCGGCGCCGAGGTCGCGGTGGTCGAAGTGGGGCTCGGTGGCCGGCTGGACAGCACCAACGTGGTCCGCCCGCTGGTGAGCGCAGTGACCAAGATCGCGCGGGACCACATGAAGTACCTGGGCGACACCCTGGAGAAGATCGCCTGCGAGAAGGCCGGCATCGCCAAGCCGGACACACCGTTCGTCATCGGCGAGCGCGATCCGGCTCTGGTCGAGGTGCTGCGACGGGAGGCCCGGCGGGCGGTGGCGCGGGCGGCCCCAGGCGGACGAGCCGACATCAGGGTCCTCCCGCCGGATTACGAGTGGACCGCGCCGCTGGGCCTGGACGGTCCCCACCAGCGCCGGAACGCGGGGGTCGCGAACGGCATCCTGATGGCCTTGCCGGCCCCCTACCGACCCGAGCCGGACGCCGTCGCCCGCGGGTTCGCCACGGCCTGGATCGCGGGTCGGCTGGATCGCCGAGGCAAATGGCTGTTCGACGTCGCCCACAACCCCGACGGTGTCCGCGCTCTGACCCGCGCCGTCGAGAGC
>DASSML010000349.1:0-2474 GCA_035688895.1 Gemmatimonadales bacterium | reverse complement strand
CCACACTGGGTGAGGAAGCCGAGCAGGTCGCGCCGGGTCCAGCCCGAGAGCCAGGCAGTGGCATCAGTGGCGGGCACGACCAGGCCGCTTCCCTGGATCAGCCGGATCGACTCGGTCAGGTCGAGGCCCCGCTTGCGCACCTCGTAGCGACACAGGCTCGCGAGGGTCCGCGGCGCCGTGACGTCGGCGCTGAAGTGCTGCAGCGCGTCGACCGCGTGCGCCCGCACCACCAGCGGCAGGTTCCGTAGCCGGCCGAGCACCGTCTGCAGCTCGGAGGTTCTTGGCGGGGTCATGCTGCGGAGCGTGCCGCCCTGCAGCGCGGGCCAGGTGGACCAGTAGCTCATCTCTTCGGCCATCCGCATCACGAAGGCGTTGCGGGTGGCCATCAGCGCGGCTGGGTCCACCAGCTCGAAGCCGTGCGGCGCGAGCGCCGAGGCGACGAACTCGGGCGCGTCCCCGGTCATGATGAAGCCGGTGAATCCTTCGTGCGCGGCGAGGAGGATGAGCGCGACCCGGAGCTCGCGCATCGCGAGCGCGTCGGCGGGCCGGAGCGTACGCTCGATCGGCGCATCCAGGATGGCGCGCGCCAGGCCCTGGTAGCGCGCCCGCAGCTGCTCCTCACTCTCACCGACGCCGGGGTTGGGCTGCCGGATCCGCCAGAGGAAGTCGCCCACGGCAGCCACATCGTGCAGCCGGACCCGCTCGCTCAGCCAGGGCGAGAAATCGGTGGCGGGGACGCAGCTGGAGGGATTGTGGGTGGAGGAGAGACAGGGAAAATCCGGATGCCCTTCGCTGCCGGCGTAGGCGAGCAGGTCCCCCGAGACTCGGTCCGACAGGATGAGGGCCGAGTCGACATCAAGCGCCGAAAGGGTCAACGGACCGCCTTCGCGAGAAAGATGGGAGATCTCGGCGGCTGGAACAGCCGCTCGTTGCGCGAGTTAAAGTCGCGCCCGTCTGGCGGTCTGGCAAGACCGCCGCCGGCCGGGGGGGAGGGCCGACAGGTCCGACAATGGGCGATGAGGGACTTGAACCCCCGACCTCGCGCATGTGAGGCGCGCGCTCTAACCAGCTGAGCTAATCGCCCGGGGCTGCTCCGGGGAGCGTGATACTACACGCCTGTAGCGGGCCAAGCAAGGCCCACACGGTCACTTGCGCGACTCTTCGGGGGCACGAATATTCGGATCGCCCCCAGCTCCTCACAGCCCGGTGATCCCATGGGCCCCAGCGATCAAGCCAAACCGATCCGGCCGGCCGAGGGCCGCAAGCGCGGAGTCGTCCTGCTGGTGGACGACGAGGAGAAGGTGCGCTGGATCGCTCGGCGGGTGCTCGAGGCCGACGGGTGGGAGGTCCTGGAGGCCGGCGACGGCCAGGCGGCGCTCCAGCTGATCGGGGAGCGCGAGGGTCGGCTGAATCTCGTCGTCACCGACCTCAACATGCCGCGGGTGAGCGGCCGAGAGCTCGCCGAGGTCGTGAGCGTCTTCCATCCCGGTCTGCCCGTCCTGGGCATCACCGGCTTCCTCAGTGGCGTGAGCCACGATCGCCGTCTCCCGATCCTGCCCAAGCCCTTCAGTCCGGGCTCCCTGGTCCAGGCCGTACGCATGGCCTGCGGCATGAGCATCCGGCTGCAGACCCTTCGCCGGGAAAATCGGGCCCGCGCCCGCCGGCTCCGCGAGCTCACCCCCGCGGCGCCCGGTACCCCGGTCGATCTGGTCCGCGCCGTCCACGCCCTCCGCGACATCTCGCCGCAGGACGACTAGCGCTCTCGCGCCGCCCCTTCCGCCGGCCGAAGCGCCGGGGTAGGCTCTGCCATGCCTACGTACGGCGAATATCTCAAGATCGACGAGCTTCTCGCGCTCCAGCAGCCCCTCTCCCGGGCGCCGGAGCACGACGAGATGCTGTTCATCGTCATCCATCAGGTGTACGAGCTCTGGTTCAAGGAGATCCTGCACGAGGTCGACTATCTGCAGGAGCTGCTGTCCCGCAACGAAGGCATTCGCGCCGGGCACACCCTCAAGCGCGTGCTCACCATCCTCAAGGTCATGGTCGCCCAGCTGGACATTCTGGAGACCATGACGCCGCTCGAGTTTCTGAGCTTCCGCGACCGGCTCGAGTCCGGAAGCGGCTTCCAGTCGTTCCAGTTCCGCGAGCTGGAGTTCGTGCTCGGCTGGAAGGAGCCCCGGGCGCTCGACCGTTATCCCACCGACGGCGCGGCCGCCCGCCGGCTCCGGAGCCGCCTGGCCGCCCCGACGCTCTGGGATGCGTTCCTTCGCTATCTCGCCATGAACGGCATCGTCATCCCGGCCGGGGATCTCGATCGCGACGTCACCCGCAAGGTCGAAGGCTCCCCCGGGCTCCGGACCGCCTTGATCGACGTCTACCGGCATCACCCCGCGCTCGCCGAGCTGTGCGAGCGCCTGGTGGACCTGGACGAGGGGCTGATGGAGTGGCGCTACCGGCACGTGAAGATGGTCCAG
>DASSML010000348.1:0-4457 GCA_035688895.1 Gemmatimonadales bacterium | reverse complement strand
CTGAATACAGCAAGGCCCCGGCTGCTGCCGGGGCCCTGTGGTCAGCGATGGAACCAGGAGCTTACTTGGCGCTGTCCCGGGCCATCGTGTCGGCAGCCGGCGCCATGGCGCTGCTGTCGTGGGACATCATGCCCATGCCGGTGTCAGCCGTCGCAGGCGCCATCTCGCCGGTGGTCTCGCCGGCCGGGGCGGCTTCCTTCTTGCCACACGCGGCGAGCACGAGCACCGCCGAGATCAAGAGCAGCTTCTTCATCAGGTACTCCTTGCACGGTTTGGTTGGCCAGCCAGAATCAGGGTAGACGCCTTGCCTGCACCGTCGCCGGATCCACGGGCGCGAAGGTAAGCGCGCGCAATTGATTGTCAAGCGGATGGGCCGCCGGCGGTTCCCGGCACGATCCCGAATCATTTCTATAAGGTACTGCAACATAATGACTTACAAGACAGAATCGAGCGAGCCGCGTACCTTCGGCGACCTGCGTAACAGCCGCTGGGCCGAACCGCCGTACCGGGGGCGGACGGTGCGGGAGGAGATCCGCGCCAACCTGCTGGTCCGGCTGGAGTGCGGCACCCCGCTCTTCACCGGGATCGTGGGATACGAGGATACCATCCTGCCGCATCTGGTGAACGCGCTGCTCGCGCGGCACCACTTCATCCTGCTGGGGCTCCGAGGGCAGGCCAAGAGCCGGATCCTGCGGGAGCTCACCGGGCTGCTCGACGAGCGGATTCCGATCGTGGCGGGCAGCGAAGTGAACGACGATCCCTTCGCGCCGATCTCCAAGTACGCGCGTGACCTCCTGGCCGAGTGCGGCGACGCGGCGCCGATCGACTGGATCGGGCGGGAGCAGCGCTACGTCGAGAAGCTGGCGACGCCGGACGTCACCATCGCCGACCTGATCGGCGACGTGGACCCGATCAAGGCGGCCCGCGGCGGCCACCTGCTGAGCGACGAGCTCACCATGCACTTCGGGCTCCTGCCCCGGGCCAACCGCGCCATCTTCGCGATCAACGAGCTTCCCGACCTGAGCGGCAAGGTCCAGGTGGGCCTCTTCAACATCATGCAGGAGGGCGACGTCCAGATCAAAGGCTATCCGGTGCGCCTTCCCCTCGACGTCCTGCTCGCGTTTACCGCCAACCCGGAGGACTACACCGCGCGGGGCAAGATCATCACGCCGCTCAAGGACCGGATCGGGTCGGAGATCATCACCCACTATCCCCGCACCGTGCAGCTCGGGATGGAGATCACGGCCCAGGAGGCGTGGACCCGTCGAGGCGGCCGACCGCTCGACGTCCCCGACTTCGTGCTGGAGACGATCGAGCGGGTCGCGTTCGAGGCACGGGAGGACAAGCGGGTGGACAAGCGCTCGGGGGTGAGCCAGCGGCTTCCCATCAGCGTGCTGGAGAACGCCATCTCCAACGCCGAGCGGCGCACGGTCGCGGCGCACGAGGATCGGATCGTCCCCCGGATCAGCGACGTCTATGCCGCGGTCCCCTCGATCACCGGCAAGCTGGAGCTGGAGTACGAGGGCGAGCTGCAGGGCGGCGACACCATCGCGCGGGAGCTGATTCGCCGCGCCGCGGGCAAGGTGCTCGAGGAGCGCGCCGGCGGCGCGGACCTGGTCCGCATCGTGGCCTGGTTCGACCAGGGCGGCGCGCTCAAGGTCCCCGGAGACGAGCGGAGCGAGCTCTGCTACCAGGGCTTCGCCGTGGTGCCCGGTCTGCTCGACCTGGTGGAGGACGTGGGCCTCTCCCCCAAGTCCGACCATCCCCGCGCGGTGGCCGCCTGCGAGCTGGTGCTCGAGGGCCTCGCCGCCGCCAAGCGGATCAGCCGAAGCGAGGAGCTGGGCTATACCCGGGCCAAGCCGGAACGGCGGGACCCCGGGTTCGGGAAGGGGGGGATTTCGTTTGGATAGGTGGCTCGGTGGCTCGGTGGGTAGGTGGCGAGGTGGCCAGATGGTTAGGTAGCAAAGCGAAGGGCGCCGGAGGATTCCGGCGCCCTTGTCCTTTGTCGACCACGGCAACCGTGGAGAGCCACCGAGCCACCTATCCCCACCTGTTCCTCGCCGCATCCACAATCACCCGCGCCGCCCCGTCGAGGCCGAGCGTCTCCGTGTTGAGCGTCATGTCATAGCTCACCGGGTCGGCCCACTCCCGCTTGTAGTATTCCTTGTGGTATCGGGCCCGATTCTTGTCCGTCTCTTCGGTGATGCGCGCCGCTTCCTCCTCGCTCACGGCCAGCCGCTTGGCGGCCGTACGGATCCGGTAGCCCCGCGACGCCACCACCCGTACGTGGATCGCCTCCTCGCTCGCGAGTACCGCGGCGGCCGCCCGGCCTACCAGCACCACCTTCCCTTCGGCGGCGACCTGGGCCACCACCCGCTCGGTCACCCGCACCAGGTCCGGTTCGGCCAGGCTGGTCACCGGCACCGTGATCGCCGGCCCGGGCCCGGCCTCCGGCGTCCCCGCCACCAGCGCCTGGGCCAGCCGCTGCACGAAGCCGGGGACCCGCTCCTCCCTTCGGGCCACGTCCTCGGGCGCGAGCCCCGCCTCCGCGGCCACCCGCTCGACCAGCTCGTTGTCCACCACCCGCCACCCCAGCAGCTCGGCCACCCGCTGGGCCACGAGCGATCCGCCGGCGCCGTACTGGCGGGAGATGGTGATGAGCATGTTGAGATGGTGGGGGAGAAAGGGGGAAAGGGGAAGAGGGCGGAGAGGCGGAGAGGCGGAGAGGCGGAGAGGCGGAGAGCGTGGGACGCTACGTCGGTTCCTGTTCCTGCGCAACGCGATTCTCCGCCGAGCCGGGAGCGTCCGGCCGAACCTCCGCTATACCGAGGGCGGCCTCCGGCTCTTGTCCCGGCGTCGAGCCTGTAATCTCCTTCGCAACCGCAGCCACTCCGCCTAGAGACCGTCCGACTGTCCGACCGTCCGCCTGTCCGACCCTCCCCGGCGCCCACCTCACCACCATCGCCGCTAGCAGACACACCGCCCCACCCATCCCGAACGCCACCCGCACCCCCAGGTGCTCCGCCACCCACCCAGCCTGCAATGAGCCGAAGGGAGCCATGCCGAGCACCACGAAGGAGTAGAAGCCCATCACCCGGCCGCGCAGCTCGTCGGGGGCCTGGAGCTGAAGCTGGGTGTTGGCCAGGATGCTGTTGAGCGCCATGGTGCAGCCGGTGAGGGTGAAGACCACCAGCGCGGTCCAGAAATTGGGCGCGAACGCGCCGGCGGCGAGGAGCGCACCGAACAGCAGCCAGGTGCGGCCGACGCCTCCGCCTTCCCCGCCGCGCCGCCGGCCGAACGCCGCCGTGCCGAGGGCGGCTCCGGCGGCGCCCACCCCCACCGCGCTTACCAGCGCGCCGTAGCCGCGCGCGTCGAGGTGGAGCACGTCCCGGGCGAACACCGGCATCATGGTGACGAAGGAGAAGCCGAACACGCCGAATATCGCGATAAGAATCACCAGCGCCCTCGGCGCCGGATTCCCGAAGATGTAGCCGAACCCTTCCCGGAGCGCGGCGAGCGCCGGGCTCGGTGCCGGCCGCTCCACCGGCGTCACCCGCATGAGCGCGAGCCCGGCCACGACGAAGAGATAGCTCGCCGCGTTCACGTAGAAGCAGGCCGCCAGCCCCACGGTGCCGATCAGCGCGCCGGCGATCGACGGCCCGACCACCCGGGCCACGTTGAAGGCACTGGAGTTGAGCGCGATCGCGTTCATCAGGTCGGTCTTGCCCACGATCTCCGAGATCAGCGCCTGCCGGGTCGGCACCTCGAAGGCGCTGAGCAGCCCGTAGAACACCGCGAGCCCCGCGATCCAGTGCACCGTGATCGCCCCCGCGCCGGTCAGCACCGCCAATGCCAGCGCCTCGGTCAGCATGAGCGACTGGAGGATCAGCACGGTCCGCCGCTTGTTCACCCGGTCCGCCACCACCCCGCCGTAGAGGGTGAAGAGCAGGATCGGCAGCGATCCGAGCGCCGTCACCAGCCCCACGGTGAACGCCGAGTTGGTGAGCTGGAGAACCAGCCACGCCCGAGCCACGCTCTGGATCCAGGTGCCGCACTGGCTCAGGAATTGGCCGCCGAGAAACAGGCGGAAGTTGCGGTGGCGGAGGGCGGGAGGCAGGGCGCGGAGGAGGGAGCGTCGAGGCACGGGGGGAGGGTAAACGGACGGGCGCGGCGGCGCAAAGTGGGCGGACAGTCGGACAGTCGGACGGGCGGACAGGCGGACAGGCGGACGGACTGGAAAGCCTAATTTGCCGCCCGCCCGATGGCCCGCTAGACTCAAAGGTGGTGGGACCTCCCCCACCGTCCGACTGTCCGACTGTCCGTCCGTCCGACCCCTATGCGCTACACCACCTACTCCAAATACCACCCCGAGCTCGCCGACGCGGTCAACCTGCAGTCGCTGCTCGACCAGCTGAGCGATTTCCTGCTCCAGTCCGGGTTCGCCGGCGGGTCACCGT
>DASSML010000347.1:0-3173 GCA_035688895.1 Gemmatimonadales bacterium | reverse complement strand
GAAACAGCTATTTCCCGGTGGCACCGCTTGGCCGCGATCGGACCATCATGCGGGTGAGCGACTCCTCGGCCACGAGCCTCGTCGCCGCATACAATGCCAACGGCCAGATCGCGGCGCGCCTCCCGGGGTTCGACTATCCGGCCTTCGCCGGGTCGCCCGATGGGACCACGGTCTTCTTTGCCGACTCGGGCGCGATCTGGTCCATGCCGATCGGAGGCGGTCCGCGCCGCCGTCTCGCGGAAGGCAATTCGGTGGCGCCGGATCCCAACGGCCGGTACGTCGTGACCGAGGTGATCGGAGACCAGGGCGTGCACCTGCTCCACGTGCCGCTCGACGGCACCGCGCCGCACGAGATACCGGTTGGGGGCGACATGGCGATCGCACCGATCGCGCTCGCGCCGAACGCGGTTGCCCCCGACGGGCGGATACTGGTCGAGGTGGTGTCCCGCGCCTCCTGGTTCTGGCCCTCGGCCATCCTCGACCCGAAGACCGGGCGGCTTACCATCGTTCCACCGGGAATCGCCTACGACATGACGTCCGCCGGTTGGGACACGCAGGGGCGGGTGATGACGGTGGTGCTGGGGCTCGAGGCTTCGCTCTGGCGATTCCGCCCGGAGAAGCAGCTAGGGCGGTGAGTAACAGTCCCGGACACTTCGTGCCCCTGACTCCACCCAGCCCGGATGGGGGCGGCATCCAGCTTCCCTGGAGCTTCGTGGTTCACCGGGACATCAAGCCGGAGAAGCTTGCTCAGCAACTGGCGTCCTCGCATGGGCCAGCGAATGATGCGTTCGTTGTAAACGCCTGAGCCAAGGGGCCGCAAACAACCTACAACCGTGATTCTGCTGCCATCACCCCACCCTCTCGCGCCGGCCGGATTCGGGGCGCATCACGCCATGGCGGGGAGCAGGTGAGACGCAGGCGCAAATCCCCTCACCCCTTCCCGGTCTACAAGTGTGGTCGCAGTATATCCTTCGAGTGACCCTCACGGTGGGACGGGCACATGGCGGGAGACCGGACTGAGACGGTGGCGATCATGGCGGCGATCATCTACGCAGGTCGTACGGGGGAATCGGCGCAGGCGCCGAACGAGAAGGTGTTCGGGGTAGTCGCCAAGGCGGCGTGGGACCTGCACAAGGCGGTGGTGGAGGCCGACGAGGTCCGCGTCAGCCAGGCCGGGTTCCGACAACCCTGAACCGAGCGCCTCCAAGCGCGGCCTGGAGAAAACCGGTACCATTGGGGTACCGGGGGGCTTCATCCCTGCTGCCCCCCAGGCTCCTCGCCCCGCGAGAAAGCAGGTCATGGTATGGAAACGTACATCGCGCTGATCGAGCGCTCGAACCGTAGGAACCTCTCCAACGTGGAGGTGCAGGTCTCGATCACGGACCCCGGCCCCGGTCGGCAGTCCTGGACGGGAAAGTTCGTGTCGCGCAGTGCGGACGGCATCATCCCGAACGAGCGGCTTGCCCTCACGTTCACCACGGGGCAGAAGGGGACCGGGCGGGTGAGTGAGACACTGTTCGACAGTCGGAACCCGGATACTACGCTCGTGCACGTGGCCGGCACGGGTCCGCTGGTGTAGCAACGCCGGTCATCACGTCCCGTCGGCGTGACGCAGCCCTCGGAGGCTCTGCTTCGCCTTCACCTTAGCCCGGAACCGGCTCCGGCTCCGCGACCTGATTGACTGCGCGGCGCCGGCAGGCTGAGCTGGAGGCGAGCCTACCGCCGCGCCTGCTGGCGCCTAGCCAGTTCCTCAGGCCGGCCGTAACTTCCGACTCGGACCTCCGGGTCCCACGCTCCAGATCGCCATCAAAGCGAAGGCGGTAGAGACAGCCCGCTGCCGAGATTGACCCTTCACGAAGAGCTCCGTCGACCTGTCCTTGGGTCGCGGGTTTCAGTTCAAGGTCCATTGCCGGAAGTGCGGCAATGGCTACGTCTCGACCTTCCAGACCAACACGCTGAGCGCGGTCGCATCGGCCGGCCAGGTTGCGCGATATCAGTCCAGGCCTCTTCGAACGACGAACGGAGGGCGACATGAACGCGTACGGCCGGCTTGTTCTGGTCATCTCGCTGTTGGCAGTTCACGTGTCCCCAGGTGTGGCGCAGCAGACGATCCACATCCGGCTCGCCGAAGCATATGCTGCCCAGATCGACATCGGGATCGGCAAGGCGGAGCGAAGTAACGGCGCGGACACTCTCCGGGGCACCCTTACGCGCCAACCGGACGGCACCTGGACGGGAGAGGTTGACGCCAAAGTCAGTTTCGACCAGGCCATGGGGGGAATTCTGGCACAGGGGTGTCCCAGCCAGCCCTTCGAGGGTACTCAACGCTTGAAGATGTCCGGCAAGCCGGTGAGTGGCTTCAATTCAAAAGTCCAGTCGATCCCGCAAAGCGTCAGGCCCGTCGAATTTCTGCTGCTCTCGGTCAGGCCCGCCCCCGCCGCCGCGCCGAAGATGACCAAGGGAGACATCAACTGTCTCAGTATGTACACGTACGAGGACGGTTCCCAACTCCTCCCGCTCAACGATTCCCGCTGGCTGCCGGAGGCGGGGTACACCATTGGACTCCCCCAACGCGGAGTGCTCGAATACGCGGACAGCACGATAGCGCTCGGCGACGGTGGCCCAGACCTTCCGGTGAAGGCGCTCGCTCTTTGGAAGGTCCACGTCGAGCGCCCATGACGCGCCGTGCTTTCGTCCTCCCTTCGAGCTCGCCGAGGTCCAGCTGGATCCATTCCTCGGACTGCCCCATGCAAGGATACGCATGACCCGGCGCGGATCGCCTCAAACGTCCTTCTCGGGTGGGAGATTGCCCCGGTCCCTCGGCCCGAGACGTGCTCCCGCAACGAGTTACCCGCTGGCACACCCCTCGCGCTTAGCTCCCCCGACCTGCCAACCCGGGAGCAAGAGATGACGCGCGGGATCGTGGTAACTGGGATCGTGACACTGGCGCTGGTCACCGGCTGCGGCTCCAGCAGGAGCCAGGAGCAGGTGGTGGTGACGCCGCCGCCTCACGCCGTCCGGCGCGAGCCGGCGCGGGAGGTCCTCGTGGTCGAGCGTACCCACGTGCCGAAAGGGCACGCCTACGGCTGGTGGAAGCAGCACGGCTACAGCGAGGTCACGGTGTATTACGACGGCACCCGGTACTACAGCCGGGAGCTCGCGGCGACGAAACT
>DASSML010000346.1:0-2500 GCA_035688895.1 Gemmatimonadales bacterium | reverse complement strand
CGACATCCTTGCCGGCGACCTTCTGTTTTTCCGCGGCGAGTCCACCGAGCGCATCACCCACGTCGCCTTCGCCGCCGACGGAGACGGACTGATCCACTCGACGCTCCCGTGCGGGGGCATGGTCGCGGAAAGCTGGGGTGCCGGCACCCGCGCGGCCCCGCTCCGCGACCGCCTGGTGGCCGTGCGCCGCATGGAGACCCGGTAGATCCCGCCGCACCTCATGCGCAGGCTCGTCCTCTTCGACATCGACGGCACGCTCCTCCTCACCGCCGGGGCGGGGCGGCGTGCCATCGTCGCCGCGCTCTCGGCGGAGGTCGGCCGGAGCGACGCCTTCGACCGGATCCGCTTCGACGGCAAGACCGATCCCCAGATCGTCGCCGAGCTGCTCGAGGCGGCAGGGCACGAGGAGCCCCGCGAATCGTCGCGGGTCCAGCGGCTCTGCCGATCGTACGTGACTCACCTCGAAGCCGAGCTGGAGCGGCCCACCACCCGTACCACGCTCATGCCCGGGGTGCCGGAGCTGCTCGACCGGCTCGAGGCTCGCGAGGATGTAGTGCTCGGCCTGCTCACCGGCAACCTCGAGCGGGGCGCCGCGCTCAAGCTCCGCTCCGGCGGCATCGATCCGGCGCGCTTCCGGGTCGGCGCCTACGGCTCCGACGCGGCCCACCGGCCCCAGCTCCCGGAGATCGCCGCGCGCCGGGCGGCATCCTTGTTCGGCCGAGTCCCGACCGGCAGCGAAGTGGTGATCATCGGCGACACACCGGCCGACATCCATTGCGGGGAGGCGATCGCGGCGCGAGCGATCGCCGTCGCCACCGGGTCCTACGGCGTGAGCGACCTCGCCGCCTGCGGACCCCACGCCGTCTTCGTCGATCTCTCCGCCACCGACCGGGTGGTGGATGCGATCTTCCGCTGAGCCGACGGGTCCATGCTGGCCGAGCTCGAGCTCAAGGCGGTGGTTCCCGATCCTGAAGCCCTCCGCGCCCGCCTTCGGTCGGCCGGTGCGATCGCCGGGTTCCGGGGCCGCATGACAGACCGGCGATACGACCGCACCGGCGAGCTGGCGGCCCGGGACGAGGTGCTCCGCATCCGCACGTATCATCATCCCGACCGCAGTGCCGAGTCCCTGCTCGCCTGGAAGGGCGCCACGACACGGTCTCCGGAGGGATACAAACTTCGCCAGGAGATCGAGCTGGCGGTGCAGAGCGAGCATGGCGCGGCGGAGCGGCTGCTGGTTGCGCTGGGCTATGCGCCGGTGCACCTGATCGAGCGCGAGGTGGAGATCTACCGGGTGCACGAGGCCACGGTGCGGCTGGAGCGGTATCCCGCGATGGATGCGCTGGTGGAGGTGGAGGGCGACCCGGACGCCATCGAGCGCGCCATCGAGGTGAGCGGCATCCCCCGCGGCGACTTCACCGCCGAGGCGTTGAGCGAGTTCGTGCGCCGGTACGAGGCCCGGACCGGCGCGCTGGCCCGGCTGTCCGGCGAGAGCGGCGCGTGGTGATTCCCGAGCTGGGTCCCTCGCTCGGCCGCCTCACCGAGCCCGGCGCCGATGGTGGCGAGGGCCCCGGCCTTCGGCTGGACGACATCCGCCTCCGGCTGGTCACGGGCGTGTTCGATCTGGCGGGAGCGGCTCGGGGCTTCGCCGCTGCCGGCGACGCGGAGGGCGCGCGAACCTCGCTCAGCCGGGTCGCCTGGCTCGCGCTGTGGGAAAAGACGCTCGCCTCCGCCGCCGAGCGGATCGCCGGCTTGGTCAACGCCGGCCTGGAATCGGCTGCCGAGGAGTCGCGCTTCCCCCGCGGCCGGCTGGAGCCGCTTCGGCTCCGCGCCGAGGACACCCGCGCCATCGCGGCCCGGCTTGGGCGGGGCGGGGCGCCCTTCGTGGCGGCACTCGACGCGCTGGAGCAGGCCGGCCGCGGCTCCGGCGCGAACGGCGGCGCCGAAACGGCGTGGCGTGACAGCCTCAACGCCGCGGCCCGGCGGCTCGAGGCGGCGTGGCTAGCGCTGGAATCGGCCGCCGGAGACGAGCAGCGGCATTGGCAGGCGGAAGTCGAGCGGGTCCGTCGCTGGCATCGTCCCCGCTGGCCGCTCTGGCTCGTCACCGTCCTGGTGGTCGCGGCGGCGGCCTACGTCGGTCTCGTGCTCGGGGGCTATCTCCGGGTGCCGCCGGCACTGGAAGGGCTGGCCGATTGGTGGTGGTCGACATGGTGAACCCGATCGGCGTGGGGATCGACCTGGTGGACCTGGCGCGGGTCGCGAGCATGCTGGCCGACAAGGGGGACCACGCCTTTGCCCGCCTCTTCACCGAGGAGGAGAGGGCCTATCTCGCCACCCGCCCCGATCCCACCGGCCACGCGGCGGCACGGATCGCCGCCAAGGAGGCGGTCTACAAGGCCCTGCAATCGCTCCCCGGAGCCCGGGGCGTGGGCTGGCGTGACATCGAAGTCACCCGCGATGCGGAAGGCCGCCCCGCGATCCGCCTGCACGGCCTGGCCGAGCG
>DASSML010000345.1:0-4277 GCA_035688895.1 Gemmatimonadales bacterium | reverse complement strand
GTCGCAAACACTGGCCTGGTTGGTATCGCCCGGGCTGGCCAGCAGCAGCTTGCCCCCCGGGACCAACTCCCGGGCACGGCACTCCAGGAAGCGGACCAAGTCCTGCTCGGACTGTCGCGTGAAGGCCGTCGTGGCCTCCGGCGACACGGCGAGTCCTTGTCGAGGAGGATGCGGCTGGCGGTAGGCGACAAAATCGGGCAAGGGTACTGCGGGCAACTGGTCGAGCCAGTGGATGGCGTTGAAACTGGTGGCGAGGTGGACTGTGCCTGGCGGCAGCAGCGGGCCGTAAAAGGTGCCCCCCACCGCCCCGGAATAAACTCTCGCAGAAAAGAGGCCGGCGCGCCGGGCCTCCTCCAGGTTGGCGAACAACTGGTTGAAGTTGTTGCTGGCCAGGTCGCTGTAGATCGTCTGAAGGGGCTGGCCGGTGCGCCGCCGGAGTCCCTCGACGATGGCCCCCATGAGACGGATGGCGTTGCGCCCCTCCGAGGAGCCCAGGTCCAGGACGGTGACCGGCTGCGCGGGGGCCGGCAACGGCAGGTTCGCGACGGCACCATCAACCCAGTCCTGGAGGGCCTGGATCGAGGACAGCTGTGCCGTCGAGTGCTGGTCGTAGTATCCCGCGCCTTTCATCCCCGTCGTCGCTGGCATAACAGACACCTCTTTGGGCGAGCGGCAGAACTTATTTTACCTGTAGCTCGGTCATTCTTGGTTTGATGGTGATGTCGTACTTCGGCAGGGTCATCGAACGTTGCAGCCGCGCCTTGGACTGCTTCATCTCCTTGGCCGAAACTCGAACGCCGTCAGGATACTCCCCGTGGAGCCGTTTCACGGTCGGATGCAATCCCTTCCAGGTCATCCGCAGGGCGCATTGGAGGACCACCTTCAGCCCATTCAGTAATACGGATCAGAAGAATTATCTGCGCCCCTCCAGATAAGGGGCCGCACAAATCGATCGGACCTTCTCCGGGTCCAGACAGACCTTTCGCCAGGTCTCCGTCGCCACCTCCAGCCGGGCGTCGTAATCCGGGTACACCCCGTGCGACCAGTAGTGGGAGCGCAGGTAATGCCAGAGGTTCTCCACCGGGTTCAACTCCGGCGAGTACGGCAGCAGACCGATCAGGCTCACGTTCGGCGGCACCACCAAGTCCCCGCTCACGTGGTAGCCCGCGTTGTCCCACAAGAGCACCGCGTGCACACCGGGGGCCAGCTGACGAGAGAACTCCTCCAGGAACAGGTTGACCACCGCCGTATTCAACGCGGGCATGATCAGCCCGACCGCCGCCCCGCTGGCGGCACACACCGCCGTCAGCACGTACAGCGATTCCCTCCCGTTCTGGCGCATGCGACGGGGCCGCGAGCCCTTGCGCGCCCAGACCCGCGTGAGCGTCCCTTGCTGGCCGAAGCGGGCCTCATCCTGGTGCCAGACCTGGATCTCTTCCCCGGGGTGCTGCTCCGCGATCGCCTCGATCTGCTCGACGACGATCCCCTTGAAGAACTCCTGCGCCTCGAGGGCCGCCTCGGGGTGTTGCGGCCGTGGCATCAGGTCGTTGTAGCCGAGGCGATCGAGCAGCTTGTAGACCCCGTCGAGGCTGTAGCGGGCGCCGAACTCCTGCTCCAGGATGCGGCGGATGTCGCCACCACGCAGCGTGCAGACCTCGTCCTCGGGCCGCGGCGGGGCATCCAGTCGCTCCCGGAATCGGTCCTCCTCGTGCCGCGGCAAGATCGGCGTGCGGCCGGGGCGGGGGCGATCCGCCAGCGCCTCCAGGCCCCCGCGGTTGTACGTGGCCACCCAGGCCTGGACGGCGCGGCGGCTCCGGCCCAAGCTGTGGGCGATGCGCACGGCGGAGTCGCCTTGCTTGGCCAGGAAGATCGCCTGCACGCGGGTCCAGGCGGGGGTGTTGCGCCGCTGTTGGGCGGCCTCCTGCAAGCGCTCCAGGGAGTCACGATCCTCGACATACATCAGCAGAATTCCCGATCGATCCGTGCCAGAGAGGGTCCTCCTCTGGTAATACGAAGCACCGGGTGACAAGGAGCGCAGACTTCTTTTCTGTTCCGTATTACAGATGTTCTTGTTCTTGGGAACCCCTTGTTTCATAGGGTCTGGGAGGACTGAACGGTGACGGTATCTATGAGGCGGACTTTTACGAGTTCTCCTATGGATATCGACGGGGCAAAGTGAGGTGGACCCCAACTACTGGACAGCCCGGGCGGCCTGGATTTGTTATGGTCCTCCCCCGCTCAGCCTCCCGCGAACCCCAGCCCGATAGACCTCGCCAGGGGTTCGATAGCCGAGCGACTGATGGGGGCGATCCTCGTCGTAGAACCAGAAGTAGGCCGTCAGGCCCGACTCCAGCTCGGGAACGAGTTCATAGTCCTTGATGTATATGTCTTAGTATTTCACACTCCTCCAGAGACGCTCCACGAACACGTTGTCCAGCGCCCGCCCCCGACCGTCACGGCTCACCGCGACCCCGGCCCCCTCCAACCGGCCGGTGTACTCCCGCGACGTGAACTGCGACCCCTGGTCGGTGTTGAAGATCTCCGGCCGACCCCGCGACAACGCCTCGTCCAGCGCCTCCAAACAGAACCCTCCATCCAGTGTGTTCGACAGCCGCCACGACAAGACGTACCGGCTGTACCAGTCGATCACTGCCGTCAGGTACATGAACCCGTGCCTCATCGGCACATAGGTGATGTCGGAACTCCAGACCTCGTCGACGCGGGTCAAGACCCGGTCGCGGAGCAGGTAAGGGTAGGCCCGCGCGTCGGACGCGGCGATGGTGGTCCTCGGCCCGGGATGGAGCCCCTCCAAGCCCATTCTCGCCATGAGCCGCCGGACCCGCTTGCGGTTGACGGCTTCCCCACGGCGTTCCAGGAACGCCGTCATCCGTCGACTTCCATAGAACGGGGTCTTGAGGTACTGCTCGTCGATCAGCCGCATCAGGCGTAGGTCCTCCTCCGATTCGGTCGCCGGATGGAGGTAGTAGGTCGAGCGGTTGAGGCCGACGAGTTCACATTTACTACAGATGCTCAAATGGGGAACGTCGTGCTCGATGAGCGCCCGCTTGGCGTCAACCGCAGCGGGCAACGCTTTTCTTCAACCACTCGACCTCCATGTTGAGCCGGCCGATCCGCTCGTAGAGTTCGGCCTGGAGGGCCTGGCCCTCCTCCCGCTCGCGATGGCGGTCGTCGCGGAAGAGGGACTCGGCGCCGTCGAGGAGTCGCCTCTTCCACTGGCTGATCTGGACCGAATGGACCTGATACACCCTGGCCAGTTCGGCGACGGTCCGGGTCTGCTTGGCGGCCTCCAGGGCGACCTTGGCCTTGAAGGCAGCCGAATGCCGCTTGCGTTTGCCGGTCATGACGCACCTCGGGATGGATCAGCGATCTTTGATCAGTATAACATCCCGAGTTGTCCAGTTTCAGGGGTCCACCTCAGGCCTTGAGTCGAGCCCCGAGCTTGGTCAGAAAACGGTAGTAGGTCTCGTCGGCATGGTTCCTGCCGAATTCATGGCCGAGTTCGTGGAGAATGAGGTCGTCGGTGTCCTCGGTCACCCCATTGGCGAACCAGCTCCTGCCGAGCACCTCCACATTGTAGTCGAAAAACGACAAGCCCAGGAGGCGACCCGTCCCGTAGCATGCGCGCCAAGGGGCCCCGCGCCAACTCACGAAGCGAATCTCGAGTGGCTTATCGATTAGCCGGCTGGCCACCCCCTGCGTGTAGTCGAAGATATCGCGCATTCCCTCCGACCAGTCCGATTTGGGGATGACCTCGACGGGCTCCGCTTCGGGGTCGTTGCTGTAGGCCCCCTTGCCGGCCATGGGATAGGCCTGCGAGGAAGAGAGCAGCAGGCCGCGCGTCTTGAGGTTCTCGCGCTGGCCTTTGGTCAGCCCGTGCTTTGGGATGATGGTGCGGCCGTCGGTCAGGGCGGCGGCGTTGGCATCGGGGTTGAAGGGATCTTCAGCTACGGCGCTATCGCCGTACTTTTTCTTTTTGAAGTCGGCGATGGCCTCGTCGGTGACCTTGGGGTCGCTGGTGGCCTCCTCGACCCAGTGCTCCTCCGTGTCCTCGGAGGTCAGCTGCTCGTGCAGATGATTGAACACGTAGGTGCGGAGGTCGCGGAGGTAAGCTGGAGTGACGTTGTCGCGATCCATGTTGAGGGGCACCTTCTGCCTGACCGAGTAGTGCCACTTGTCCCCCGTCTCGACGACGGGGATGCCGAGCTCGTAGAGCATGGCGGTTTCGCCCGGGTGCAATCGCGCCAGTGCCAAAGATT
>DASSML010000344.1:0-2511 GCA_035688895.1 Gemmatimonadales bacterium | reverse complement strand
CAGGTCGAGGAGATGCTGGCGCAGATCCGGGAGCGGCTGGGACCGGTGGAGGTGCTGATCAACAACGCCGGCACCATCCAGGTGGGGCCGGCGGACGAGATGACGGCGGCCGACTACGAGGAGGCGCTTCGGTCCCACTTCTGGGGACCGCTCTATACCACGTTCGGCGTCCTGCCCGAGATGCGGCGACGGCGCGAGGGGCGGATCGTCAACATCGCCTCGGTGGGGGGCAAGATCGCCGTGCCCCACCTGCTTCCCTACTCGGCGAGCAAGTTCGCGCTGGTCGGATTCTCCGAGGGTCTGCGGGGCGCGCTGGCACACGACGGGGTCTACGTGACGACAGTGTGCCCCGGCCTCATGCGCACCGGCAGCCCCCGCAACGCATCGTTCAAGGGCCGCCACCGCGCCGAGTACACCTGGTTCAGCATCGCCGACTCGCTGCCGATCCTGAGCATGGACGCGACCCGGGCCGCGCGCCGCATCCTGGACGCGTGCCGCCACGGCGACGCGGAGCTGCTCATGCCCCTGACCACCGCGCTGGCGGTTCGCCTCAACGGCTTGGCGCCGGGCCTCGGCATCGGGCTCATGCAGCTCACTGAGCGAGTGCTGCCGGGCCCCGGTGGCATCGGTCGGCAGCGCCGGCGGGGCAAGGAGAGCGAGACCCGCTGGGCGCCGTCGGTGCTGACCACGTTGACGGAACGGGCGGCGGGGGAGAACAACGAATAGGACGGAAGGACGGAAGGACGGAAGGACGGGAGGACCAGCACACCCGCGAGGAACCGCGGCCGGGCGTCGTGTGCCGGTCCTCCCGTCCTTCCGTCCTTCCGCCGGCCCCTTGGCGCCCGGGCCACCAGCCGTCTAGCATCCCCTCATGCCCATGTCCCGCCTGATCGGCCGGCTGTCGTCGGAAACCCCCGCGGATCTTCAGACGGCGCCGGGCCGGACGCGCCGACTGCCCGACGATCTCCTGCGTCAGGCCACGCGGCGGCTCCAGATCCTGTCGCTTCTCGCGGCGGCCCTCTGGTTTCTGGGGCCTGTCTTCGGGCACCTGGCCCTGCACTTCGTTTCGCCGTCGGACCCGCGAATCCGCAGCCTCGGATTCATCGACGTGGTGGCGACGTTCGGCTTCGTCACCTCGATCGCGCTCTACGTCATGCTCCGGTACACCCGGCGGAGCCCCGAGTTCGTGATCAACCTCGGGCTGGCCTACCTGGTGCTCACGGCAATCGACCTGGGCGTCGTCATCCACTGGGGACCGGTGTCCACCACCGCCACCGACGGCACCCCGATGATCACCTGGATCGGGCCGGTCATCCTGATGACCGCCGCGATCATTCCCGCGGAGCCGCGCAAGATGGCCGTGGCCGCGTTTCTGGCCGCCTCCATGGATTCGGTGGGGATGCTGGTGGCCCGAGCTGCCGGCATGTACCACTTCCATAGCACCGCGAACGCCTTCCTGATGCACTACCCCAACTACCTGATGGCGGGCGTGGCGGTGGCCATCAGCGCGGTGGTGACCCGCCTGGGCCAGCAGGTCACCAAGGCCCGGGAGATGGGAAGTTACCGGCTCGGCGAGCTGCTCGGCCGCGGTGGCATGGGCGAAGTCTACCTGGCCCACCACCGTATGCTCGCCAGACCGGCGGCCATCAAGCTCATCCGGCCGGAGGCCCTGGCGGGTGAGAATGGCGCCAAGGCGCAGTTGGCCGCGACCCGGTTTCGCCGCGAGGCCGAGGCGGCGGCGCGCCTCAAGTCGCCGCACACGGTGCAGCTGTACGATTTCGGCACCACCGACGAAGGGCGGCTCTACCTGGTGATGGAGCTGTTGGAAGGCATCACGCTCGAGCAGCTGGTGCGGGCGGAGGGACCGCTGCCGGCTGCGCGGGTCGTTCACATCGTCCGGCAGATCTGCGAGTCACTCGAGGAGGCCCACGACGCGGGCATGATCCACCGCGACATCAAGCCGGCCAACATCCACGTGGGCCGGGTGGGCCGGCACGGCGACTTCGTGAAGGTGCTCGACTTCGGCCTGGTGAAATCGGTGGCCGGGGCCGAGGGCCAGGATTCGCTCGCCAGTGTGGCGGGCATGGCCATCGGAACGCCGGCGTACATGGCGCCCGAGCAGGTGAGCGGCGAGGCCGACCTCGACGGACGGACCGATCTCTACTCGGTCGGCTGCGTCGCCTACTTTCTGCTGACCGGCGAGCTGGTCTTTGTCGGCGAGAGCGCTATCCAGACCGCGCTGCTGCACGTGTCGCAGCCGCCGGTCCCGCCCTCCCGGCGCACCGGGAATCCCATTCCGCCCGAGCTCGAGCGACTGGTGCTGGCCTGCCTGGCCAAGGAACCGGCCGGCCGGCCGCAGAGCGCCTCGGAGCTGAACGCCGCGCTGGCCATGGTGAACGGCGCGGTGGCCTAACGACTCACCAGCGCCAGGATGTTGCCGTCCGGGTCCTTGAACCAGGCGGCCTTCATGGACCCAGTAACGTGGACGTCCCCCTGGAGCGTGGTGTTCGG
>DASSML010000343.1:0-5734 GCA_035688895.1 Gemmatimonadales bacterium | reverse complement strand
CCCAGCGCCCGTGCGCCCCTACTCCACCAAGCCCTCCGGCGGCTCCACCACCAGCCGCCGCCCCGCGCGGTCCACCTCCCGCACGAACTCCTTCCGGTACGGCAGCAGGAACTCCCGCTTGGGTCCCTGCACTTCGATCATAAGCCCGGCGGGGAGCTCGTATACGCCGGAGACCAGCCCCAGCGGCGTCCCGTCCGCCAGCCGCACCGAGAATCCCTCCAGCTCGTGGAGGTACACCTCGTCGCCTTCGGGCGGCGGCAGCTCGTCGGCGGGGGCGGCCAGGAACAAACCCCGCCACGGATCCAGCGCCTCGCGGTTGTCCGCGCCGACGAACTTCACCAGCCACTCGCGGTGGTAGGCCCGGCTCCGCTCGACCGTGAGCGGCCCCGCCACCGGCTCACCGTCCAATCCCACCAGCCGCAAGGAGCGGCCCGGGGCGAACACCGCCTCGGGCCGGTCGGTCAGGGGAAAGAGCGTGCAATCCCCCTTCAATCCGTGGGGCTTTCTCAGCCGGCCCACCACCAGGTGGCGGGCTTCGGCGGTCACGCCGTAGCGGCCTTGAACACCCCGGCCTGCTTGAGCAGTGACTGCACCGTGTCCGACGGGGTGGCGCCGCGGGCGATCCACTCCCGCGCCTTGGCGGCGTCGACCTGAACCTTGTCGGCCGAGGTCTCGCCCTTCGGGTTGTAGGTGCCGATCACCTCGATGAAGCGCCCGTCGCGGGGCGACTCCTGGTCGGCCACCACGATGCGGTAGAGCGGGAGCTTCTTTCGGCCGATGCGCCGGAGACGGATCCGAGTTGCCATGTGCGTTCCTGGTGTGTGCGGGTTATCCGGGGAATGGGCCGCGGCCGAAGGGGAGCTTGAGGCCCATCCCGCCGGTCTTCCCCACGGTCTTCATGACCTTCTGCATCTGCTTGAACTGGTTCAGGAGGGTGTTCACCTCCTGCACCGTGCGGCCCGATCCCTTCGCGATCCGCAACCGCCGCTGCCCGTTGAGCAGATCCGGATTGGACCGCTCCTTGGGCGTCATCGAGAGCACGATGGCCTCGACGTGCTTGAGCTTCTTGTCGTCGATCTTGGCCGCCTGGAGCATGGCCGGGTTCATCCCCGGCAGCATCCCCAGCACGTTCTTGAGCGGCCCCATCTTCTGCATCTGCCGCATGGCGTTGAGGAAGTCCTCGAGATCGAGGCCCTTCTTCGACGTCACCTTCTTGGCCAGCCGCTCGGCTTCCTTCTCGTCGACCGCGGTCTGGGCCTTTTCCACCAGCGACAGGATGTCGCCCTGCTGCAGGATCCGGCCGGCCAGCCGGTCGGGGTAGAACGGCTCCAGCGCGTCGAGCTTTTCGCCCACGCCGATGTACTTGATCGGCGCGTGGGTCACGCCGTAGATCGAGAGCGCCGCGCCGCCCCGGGCGTCGCCATCCATCTTGGTGAGGACGACGCCCGTAATCCCCAGGGCCGAGTGGAACCCCTGCGCGATCCGGACCGCGTCCTGCCCCGTCATGCCGTCGGCGACGAGCAGGATCTCGTGGGGCGAGACCGCCGCCTTGAGCCGCTTGAGCTCGTCCATCATCTCGACGTCGATCTGCAGCCGCCCCGCGGTGTCCACCAGAACGGTACGGGCCCGGGCGCGTCCGGCCGCCGCGATGCCCTCCTTCACCAGCTTGACCACGTCCTTGGCCGCCGGGTCGCCGTGCACGCCGACGTCGATCTGCTTGCCCAGCGTCTGGAGCTGCTCTACGGCGGCCGGCCGATACACGTCCGCTGCGACCAGGAATGGCGCTTTCTGCTCCTGCTTGAGCCGGCGGGCCAGCTTGCCGGCCGTCGTCGTCTTGCCCGAGCCCTGGAGCCCGACCATCAGGATGACGGTCGGCGGCACCGTCGCGTGGGCGATCGGCGCCTGCTTCTCGCCCAGCATGACCACCAGCTCGTCGTAGACGATCTTGACGATCTGGTGCCCCGGGCGCACCTGCTGGATCGACGCGACGCCCACCGCCTTGGCCTGCACCCGCTCGAGAAAGTCACGAGTGAGGTCGAAGCTCACGTCGGCCTCGAGCAGGATGCGCCGGATCTCCCGGAGCCCCTCCTTGACCGCGTCTTCGGTAAGCACCCCACGCCCTGTGAGCTTCTGGAGCGTGGCGTTGAGCTGGGCGGAAAGCTGGTCGAACATAAGCCCGTAAGCATAACCGGGCGGCGGACTTCTATCAAGTCGGCGGGGTGGCCGGGTCCGGGCCGGCGCTACTTTGGGGGCATGGAACCCCAGACGCCGTCCCCGCCCCCGCTCCAGAGTCACGCGACCCTGCAGCCACCGCCTGACGCGGAAGAGCGCCAGCGCCGCCTCGACCGGATGAAGCGGACCGCCACCGGCCTTCTGGCGGTGATGGCGGCCGTCTTCGCCGGTTGCCTCGTTCTGGAGCCACACTACCCTTGGCTGGCCTACGTCCGGGCCACTGCCGAGGCGGCGATGGTCGGCGGGATCGCCGACTGGTTCGCCATCACCGCCCTCTTCCGCCATCCGCTCGGCGTCAAGATTCCCCACACCGCGATCATTCCCAATCGGAAGGACCGGATCGGGCGGACGCTGGGGAACTTCGTGGAGCACAACTTCCTGTCCGACGCGGTGTTGGCCGCCCGGCTCCGGTCGATCGGGCTCACTCGTGGCGCCGCCGAGTGGCTCCGACGCCCGGAGAACGCCCGTTCGGTGGCCCGGCAGTTTGGCGGGGCGCTTCGGAGCGCCACCGAGGTAGTGCGGGACGAGGACGTCCACGCTCTGCTGGAGCGGAGCGTGATCGAGCCGCTGCGGGACCGTCCGATGGCGCCGGTCCTGGCCCACGGCCTGGCCCTGCTCACCACCAACGACCGGCACCAGCAGGTGCTCGACCAGGTCATCCAGGGACTGGCCGGGCTGCTGACCCGGAATCAGGGCCTGATCCGGGATCGGATCCAGGCCGAGAGCCCCTGGTGGGTGCCGGGGTTCGTGGACGACCGGGTCCACGCCCGGATCGTCGAGGGGATCGAGCATACCCTGCTCGAGGTCGCGTCCGATCAGGGCCACCCGCTGCGGCGCCAGTTCGACGAGCTGCTGCAGGAGTGGGCGGCCCAGCTGCAGACGTCGCCCGCGGTGATGGCCCGGGCCGACGAGGTCAAGCGCCAGCTCTTCGACCATCCGACCAGTCGCCGGCTCAGCGCCTCGCTCTGGGAGGAGGTCAAGCGGATCCTCGACCGCCAGGCCGATCTCGGGCCCGACGAGGCGCCCGGCGCGGTGGAGCGGGGACTGGTCGCGCTGGCCGAGGGCGCGCTCCAGGACGAGGCGCTGTTGACCAAGGTGGACGGCTGGCTCATCGAGGCGGCGCTCCGGCTGGTGCGCGATCATCGCCACGAGTTCGGCCAGCTGATCGCCAACACGGTGAGCGCCTGGGACCCGGAGATGACCTCGCGACGGATCGAGCTGGCAGTGGGGCGGGACCTGCAGTTCGTCCGGATCAACGGCACCGTGGTGGGCGGCCTGGTGGGATTGCTGCTCTACATCGGCGCACGACTCGCGGGAGTGTCGCCCTTCTGAGCGATCAGGCTACGGCATAGGAGATCTAGCCCGGCCCCGCGAGGCGGCGCTTGATAATCGATTGCCTAGCGGACCACCTCCACCTCCGGCAGGCGCTGCCAGCCCGCCCATGCGGCCGGCGCCACCACGTAGCGATCGGCCGGCGCCCCGCCCAGCGTGAGGCTGTCGAAGGCGACGCGGTACCCCGACAGGCGCCGGGCGGCGAGCGCTGCCCCGGTGCTATTGCGGAAGGCCGCGGCGGACTCCGGATCGTCCCAGACGATGAACCAGACCAGCGCCGCTCCGTCGGGCGTGGCGATGAGGCGATAGCGGTCGCCGCCCCAGCCCAGCGGCGCGGGACGACCCAAGGTCGCGGCCTTGGCCATTTCGGCAACCAGCATCTGCAGCTCCAGCTCGCCGACGACGTCTTCGGCCAGGCCCGGGCCGCCGTCGGCCTCGTCGTGAAAGCGCAGCCGCACCGGACGATCCCCCGAGGCGTAGCGATCGAAGTGGAGAATCTGCTCGGTGGACACCGGCAGCCTCGGCCCGAACGGGAGGGTGTCGGCGAAATTGGACGCGTGCCAGTAGTTCACGAACTGGGCGCCGTACAGGTAGGGCGCGAGCAGACTCTCGCGCAGCCAGAGCGGCGAGCGCCGGTAGGCCGGCCGGGCCATCGGCCCGGCCCGAAGGTGGCTGGTGATGAAATCCCAGATGGCAGTCTCGGCCACCACGTTCCGGTGGGGCGCGAGGAGCCGCATCGTGACGTAGGTCGCCTGGCCCTCGATGAGGGCGTGAAAGGCGGAGCGGGTGTCGTTGTCCCACCCGCGCTCCCGATCGGGGCTGAGATCCTCGTACTGCGCCTGGACCGCGTGCACCAGCTCGTGGGCCATCACTTCCTGCAGCTCCGCCGGGGTGCT
This sequence comes from Gemmatimonadales bacterium, assembly GCA_035688895.1. GTDB lineage: Bacteria > Gemmatimonadota > Gemmatimonadetes > Gemmatimonadales > GWC2-71-9 > CAVVWJ01. The sequence goes on along the minus strand of DASSML010000343.1, from coordinate 1,274 downwards.
CCCCACTACGCAGAAGAGCGAGTCGGTGGGCGGGTCGTAGTAGCCGCGGAGCTCTTCCGCGTGCAGGTCGACGACGAGACGGCCGAACCCCGCCGTGTCCGGCAGCAGCCCCATCAGATGGTAAGCGGCGGCGATCGCATCCAGCCGCTCGGGTGAGAGCTCCCGCCGGTAGGTTTCGTTCACGTACCGCCGCACTTCGTCGCGGCTCCGGAGACCGAGCCGCGGCGGTCGCAGGAAGGTGAGTCCGCTCGCGCCCTCGACGTACGGAATGAGACTGTCCGCCATCCGGATCAGCTCGCTCTGACGCTGGGCCAGGAGCGCCGCCGGCTGAAGGGCAAGGCCGAGGGCAAGGACGAGGGGCCGGACGGTCATCGTGGGCTCACGGTCACCGCGGGGAGATCGGTCCACTTCGGCCAGTCGGCCGGCGCGAGGACGTACCGCGTGGCCGCGCGTCCGTCGACATCGAGACTGTCCAGTGCGGCCCGGTATTGGCGACGCGGCGTGTGCCGAAGCCCCGCGCCCGCCGAGCGGAGAAAGCGTCCCGCCGAGGCGGCATCGTCCCACACCACGTACCAGACGAGGGCGGGCCCGCCGCTGGACCGGTACAGGCGGTAGCGATCCCCGCCCCAGCCGATCGGTACGACGGTCTGCACCTCATCGGAGCCGGCCAGGTGCGCCAGCACGACTCGGATCTCGTTCTCGCCCAGGACATCCTCGTAGACCACGTCCGAGGCCGCCGGATACGCCAGCTCCACCGGCAGGTCGTTTCGGGCGTAGCGCTCGGGATGGATGATCTGCTCGGTGGACTGCGGCATGCGCCGGCCATACGGCAGCGTGTCCCGGAACGGCGACTGCGCCCACCAGTGCATGAACTCGGCGCCCTGCAGGTAGGGAAAGATCAGCGATTCGCGCAGGATGAGCGGCGCGTCCCGGAACACCGGCATCGAGGTCTTCTGCTGCTGCACCTGGTCCCGGTAGAGCTCCCAGAACTGCGGGTTCTGAGCCACGTCCTGGCCCGGAGCCAGCACATCGAGCGAGGCCAGCGTCGCCTGGCCTTCGAGGATCGCCTGGGCCGCGGTCAGGCGGTCGTTGTTACGGCGGTCGTCCAGAATGGAGTCGAGCCGCATGTGCTGGCCTTGCAGAGCGTGGATCATCTCGTGTGCGAGCACCAAACGCAGCCGCTCCGGGTCCGAGCCCTCCACGCCGAACAGCGTCGCGGAGTCCGGGTCGTAGAAGCCTGCCACCTGCTCGCTATACAGGTCCAGCAGCAGCGG
>DASSML010000342.1:0-3432 GCA_035688895.1 Gemmatimonadales bacterium | reverse complement strand
TGCTGGTCGAGCTGCTCCGGGCCGCCTCGCGCGAGGACGAGGCCCGGGAGCAGCTCGAGAAGTTGGCCGGCGAGCTCGAGGGTCGCGACCGGGCCGACGCGAGGCGCTCCCAGGAGATCCCTCAGGTCGATCTCGACGAGGCGGCGCCCGTCAGGGGCCGGGGCTCGCTGGCAGGACTGGTCTTCCTCGATACCGGCGTCGACCTGCCTACGACGCCGCCCCGGGTCGTAGAGGTCGAGCGCATCATCGAGGCCCCGCCTGCTCCCGAGCCGGAGGCGCCCGTCGCCCCGGCGGAGGGGCTCATCCTGCCCGAGACCGTCCCCGATGCCGGCATCGAGGAAGAGGTGCTCGGCCTGGAGCCGGCAGGCGGGATGGACATGGGTGGGGCCGAGCTGATTACAAGCAGCTTCGACGACGATCTGGGCCTGCAGCAGGCCGAGGAGCCGGCACCTGAGTTCGGAGGCGAGCTCCTGGCCGGAATCGAGGAGCCGCTGGCGCCGGTGGACGAGGAGACGATCCTCACCGACGACGACCTCATGATGGGCCTGACCGCCGAGCACGTGGTGCTGGAGCCGGAGGAGGAAGAGGAGGACGAGCTCGACCTCGACCTGGTCGACGCCGAGACGACGACCCCCGAGGCGACGACGGCCGAAGCGATGATCGGTGAAGCGACGACCTACGAGGTCCCGATCGACGAAATGACGGGCGCCGAAGCGAAGCTGGCCGAGACCACGACCTTCGAGACGTTCACCGCCGACGCGAAGTCTGAGGCAGCTCCCGAATCCCGGACATCGGTGGTCGGGGACAGCGTGTCGGAGCTGCAGGACGCGATCCTGGACAACCCGGATGACCCGGCGCTCCACCGCCGCCTCGCCGAGGCGCTGGCGGCCGGAGGCGAAGACGAGCGGGCGCTCGAAGAGCTCGAGCTGGCCCTGGACGCCTATGAGCGCGGCGCTGACTACCTCGCCGCCGCGGGGGTGGCGGATCTTCTGGTCGTACTCGCGCCCGATGTGATCCGACACCATCAGAAGCGGGTCGAGCTGGCGTTCCGGGGCGGCGAACGGGAGCCGCTGCTGGAAGCGTATCTCTCCCTGGGCGACGCCCTGGCCCGGGCTGGCGCGGGCGACAAGGCCGCGGCCGTATATAGCCGGGTCCAGGAGCACGATCCCGGCAACGAGCGCGCGGAGGCCGCCCTGGCGACGCTGTCCAGCGTGCCCGCGGTCCGGCCGCCCCGTCCGGCCGCCCGACCGGTGCCCGCGGCGCCGCCACCCGAAGCCGCGTCCGCGCCACCGGCTCCTCCACCACCGCCGCCGGAGCCGCCGAAGGTGGTGACTGCCGGGGCCGCCGGGGCCGATTTCGTGGACTTCGCCTCCATGGTGTTGGAGGAAAAGGCGCCGCTGGACACCCGGATGCGGGTCGATCGGCGGGACCCTCAGGGCGACGACGAGCAGCGCGAGTTCCAGGAAATCCTGGAGCAGTTCAAGCGCGGCATCGATCAGAACATCGAGAGCGACGACTACCAGTCCCACTACGACCTCGGCGTGGCCTTCAAGGAGATGGGGCTCCTGGACGAGGCGATCGCCGAGTTCCAAAAGGCGCTGCGGTCGCCCGAGGGGCGGCTCCGCACCTCGGAGGCGCTGGGCATCTGCTTCTACGACAAGTCCCAGTACGCCATCTCCGAGACCGTGCTCCGCCGTGCCGCCGAGACCGTGGACGGGGGCGACGAGGCCAAGATCGGCCTGCTCTATTGGCTGGGCCGGGCGGCCGAGGCCCAGGGAAAGACCACCGACGCCATGAGCGCCTACGAGCGGGCGCTGGCAGTCGACATCCGCTTCATGGATCTGAGCGCACGCATGCATCGACTCACCGGGGGAGGGGAGGAGTGAGCTCCCGGACCGCGCCGGTCTCCCTGGCCGACATCCAGCGGCCGCTACGCTCCCGGCTGGAGCGGGTGCAGCTGGAGCTCCGCCGCATCGTGGAGGCGGACTTCGGCCTCATCGCCCAGGTGAACGCGCATCTCTTCCAGATGCAGGGCAAGCTCTTCCGGCCGACGCTCCTGCTCCTCGCCGACGAGGCGACCGGCGAGCCCGAGCCGCGGGCCACCACCCTCGCGGCGATCGTCGAGCTGATTCACCTGGCCACCCTGGTGCACGACGACTCGGTAGACCACTCGGTGCTCCGCCGAGGCATGCCGACGATCAACGCCCTCTTCAGCCACCAGATCTCGGTGATCATGGGAGACTACCTGTACTCCCGTGCCGTGATCGAGCTCGTGGGGCTGAACGACCTCGAGCCGCTCCGGGTGATGAGCCGGGTGACCAACGAGATGACCGTCGGCGAGATGCGCCAGCTGCTGGCGCACGACCCGCTCCAGTTCAGCGAGGAGGAGTACGACCTCCTGATCCAGTCCAAGACCGCGTCGCTGGTGTCGGGCGCCTGTGAAGTGGGGGCGCTCCGGGCCGCGTCGACCGAGCGGGAGGCGCTCCGTCGCTTCGGCCACGCACTCGGCATGGCCTTCCAGATCGTGGACGACCTGCTGGACTACGTGGGCGACGCGTCGGTCACCGGCAAGCCGACCGGCTCCGATCTGCGGGAGCACAAGGTCACCTTGCCGCTCATCGCGGCGCTGCAGCGGTTCGGCGAGCGGGACCGGGCCCGGGTGGCGGAGCTGCTGCACACTCCCGAGCCCACCGACGACCAGATCCAGGCGGTGGTGGCGGCGGTGGCGGACGCGGGCGGGCTCGACTATGCCCGGGACCGGGCCCTCCGGCTCGCGGAGCAGGCCGACCGGGAGCTCGACTACCTCGCTCCCTCGCCGGCGCGGGACGCGCTCCGCGCGAGCATTACCTACGTCGTGGACCGCAGGCGCTGATGGCTACCGGCCCGCACCGGCCCGGATTCTACCTGGGTGTGCTCATCGCCGGCTTCGTGGCCGGCGGGGCCATGACCTCGCTGCTGCGGCAGACCCTGCCGGACAGCGCGGCCCGAACGTTCTTCACCAGCACCTGGACGGCCAGCTTCGGCCCTGTCTCCGCCGACCTGCTGGTGCTAAACTTCACCCTGGGACCGGTCGGGATACACGTGACCCTGCTCAGCCTCGTCGGCGTGCTGGTGGCGTACCTGATCGCACGGTCCCTCTTCTAGGAGGCCATGTGTTCGGCAATCTCGGCATGCCGGAGATCCTGCTCATCCTCGTGGTGGTGCTGCTGGTGTTCGGAGCCAAGCGGCTGCCCGAGGTGGGCTCGTCCATCGGCAAGGGAATCCGGGAATTCAAGCGGAGCCTGAGCGACACGCAGGATGCCATCTCCGGCGGCGACGAGCAGCAGCGGACCCTGTCGTCGCGCCAGATGGATGCGTCGCAGCCGCCCGCGAACAGCGGCGAGCCCAAGCGCCTGTCGCAGTAGGGGCGCACGGCCGTGCGCCCCTACTGCG
>DASSML010000341.1:0-3656 GCA_035688895.1 Gemmatimonadales bacterium | reverse complement strand
CTACGGAGGGCACGCTATCGGTGCTCATGATGAACAGCATGTAGTAGCCTGGAGGCGCGATATTGCCGCTGGCCGGTGCCGTGATGGTCAGTGCTCCCGTCCCGCGCTGAAAGGTCAGGTTAAGAAGCCGCTGACCCATATCGAAGGCGTGGGTAGCGGCGCCGAGGCTGATAAAGCTGACCTTGGCGACGTTGGAAGCGTCCGGAGTGCTCACCGTGAACGAGGCGCCGTAGGTGACCTGCTGAGGCGCGTTGGTGATGGCAGGGCGTGGACCCTTGAAGAGATACGGCGGCGAGAACAACTCAGCCCCCCGTGAAGTGGCCTTTTCACCGCCCTCTCCACCGGTATGCAGGATGCGGCCATCAGGCAACAGGATCGAGGTCGAGTGATAGGTCCGGTTCACGCTATTACTCGCGAGGACCGTCCACCTGCCGGTATTGGGGTTCCACATCTCCGCGGCATGCACGGCGAGAGCATTGTCGTTGAAGCCGGTTCCGCTGCTTCCGCTGGTTACCAGAACCTCACCGGTCGGGAGTACGGTGGTATTGAGCTGCCGCCGGGGGAAGGCCATCGAGCCAGTCCACTCCCAGTGCGGCAGGGGCGAGTTGAGGTCGATGATCTCAGCGGTATTGGTGGTGCGACCTCCGCCGACGTAGAGAATCTTCCCCTGCTCGTACATCACGGCACCCCCGAAATCGCGGACACCATAGCGGCGCATGGCGACCTTGGTCCATGACCCAGTGCCGCTGGGGTCGATATACCATGTCTGCTGCCGCTGCCCGGCGTAGAAGACCTTGCCGTTCGGTGCCACAAAGGTTCGAGGGTAATTGGGGACGTTTTTCCTCGCGCCGGTCAGGCCCCGAAGCCCGCCGGTGGGAGACCAGACTTCAGGCTCCTCCACGACCCAGCCATGCTCGTCGAATCCCGATGTGATCAGGACGTCACCGGAGGGCAGCGTTGTGAGGGTGGGATACCACCGCCCGCGCGCCATGGGAGCGGAGCGACTCCAGGTGGATGAGGCAAAATCGAAGATCGAGACATCAGGGCTGCCCAAGCCGACGGTATTGTCGTATCTCCCGCCGGCCACCAGCAGGCGGCCGTCCGCGAGGAAGCTCTGACCACCACAGAATATGTCCGCCGGTCTGGAAGTCTTGGTGAGACTTCCTGTGGCCGGATCCCAGATTTGCGCTTCGCCGGTCTGCGCCCAGGTGAACGCCTTTCCGGTCGGCAGCAGAGCCAAGTGCACCCCGATTGCCGGCCAGGCGAAAGGCGGCGCCCACTGGCCCGACGTTTCGGGGCCGGATGCAGCCATCACGGCTGAGCTGGCGGAAGGTCCGCACGGAAGGTGCTGATTCGTGCGATGCGCGACCTGTCGGTCGTCCTGGTACAACTCCACCGCCCCGCTCTTCACTGTCTCCAGTTCAGTTTCGGTGTGGTCTGGGTCCGTGACCGGCGCCCCCGGCAGCGTGAGGTTGCCGGTTTCACCACTTCCGACCACCCGATAGGTCACTTGGACGGGGACGCGGCTTGTGTTGGTGGCAAGAAACTTGTTGCCGCAGACGTAGATCAGGTCGAACGGCCGCGCCAGCATCCCCTCGGTCTCCTCCGTCTCGCGCGGAGGCTCCGGACGATCTGGAGACCCTTGAGTGGGAGCTTGGTCCTCACCGCAGGCGGCCAGAACAAGCGACGGGAGCAGGAATGGGAGAAGCCGGGGAAGCCGGCGAGTGAATCGGCCAGGAGTCTGCATGGATTCACCCTCGTTCCGGGGTTGGGAGAACCAAGGGGCCTCGGGTATACCCTCCGAGACCGCGCTGTTTGTCGGTTGCGATGGGATAGTGCACTGGGGCCGTCAAGCAGATCTCAAGAGGGTCAGGAGCAGGCGTGTCCAGCGGGGCCCAGGGGCGGCGTGCTTGTGTGGCATCGGACCGGGCAAGACCCGGAGAAGATCGTTCCCAGGGGGGACAACGGGTTTGGGTTCGCGAGGCCGAGCGGGGAGCCGTTGCAGAAGAGGGTGGTATACTTTGCACGTACAAGACAAGTACAGGAACCCGGTTCAACGCTGTAAGTTAGTGCGCTGGCCCTTCGTCCAATGGCAGGACAGCGGACTTTGGATCCGTTAATGGAGGTTCGAATCCTCCAGGGCCAACTCGACTGGTCACTCGATCAGAAGCCCCCGGTCACTAGCCGGGGGCTTTTGTTCGGGCGCATTCAACGGAAGATGTTTCGCAGCACCAGCCGGGTCTCGGGACCCTCCACGTCGACCGCTTTGACGAAGCCTACTCGCGGGCAGTAGAACTTCGCCTCCTTGATCCCCGGCTCCAGACGGGTCCATTCCACCGTCTTGAGGCAGTTGTGGAACGAACCGTAGGGCACGCTGATGTCGAGTCCCAGGGCCACGACCTTCGCCTCGTCCTCCGCCTCCCCGGCGAGGAACTCCTGGCGGTAGTGCTGCCCCACCTTGGGATGCGCCGGCATGATGATGCCGGCCACGGCGCCCTTCACGCCGGCCTCCCAGGAGCCCTCGGTGCTCACGACCTTCCCGTTCTCGAGCTCTTCCGTGTCCTCGCCCAGATACCACACGTTCCCCCGGGTGTCCTGGGCGTACCAGTCGAAGGTCTTCTCCTTGAGCTCCCCGTGCACGAACACCCGGTCGAGCACCACGACCGCGCTGATGCCCAGGATGTGTTTCCGCTCCGTGGTCACCAGGGTCACGTTGGTCTCCTCCTCCCCGTCTTCCTCCCCCTTGTAGACGAATCGGGTGCCGGGGATCAGGGGAAAGAAGCGGTTGTCCACCCTTTGCACGAAGCTGTCGGGATTGAACTTGGGGGCGAAGAGCGACTCCATCCCCGCTGCGGCGGCGCTCACGGGAAGGGAGGCGTCGGCTGGCAGATCGGATGGCTGGGCAGGCTGCTGGTCACAGCTCGCGATCAGCGGCGCCGCGAGGAGCAGGACGGTCAGGGGAAATCGGTGCATGGGGGCCTCGGGGTAAGGTGAGCAACCTACTATGCAACCCGTAAGCCGCCTGTTTTGTGACGCGGGTACCATGGCCGATTGCTCGGATGGGCCAAACTGCCCGCTGGCAATGGGGGTACCATTGTCATAGGATCGAGCTATCCCGCTCTCCCAAGTTCGTGATGCTTATGGCCCACTGTACTCCGCGCATTCTCGTCATCGAAGATGAGCCCACCTTGGGGCACCTCTTGATCCGTGCCTTGGAATGGGACGGTTACGATGTCGTGTGGGTGAACGGCGAGGCAGGATTGAGAGCCGCGAAGATGTGGGGCAAGTCGTACGATCTGGTCATCACCACCAGCTGCCGGCCCGGAGCGGCGGGAGCCGGCCCGATCGCCCATGTCCACGCCCTCTTCCCTGGCCTCCCCGTCCTGCACCTGGACGAGGTGTCCCAGCCCAAGGGCGAGCCCCACCGCGGCCCTACTCTCTATAAGCCCTTCGAGCTGGATAGCCGGTCCGGGGCGGTGCGGGAGCTCCTCTCCGAGCGAACCCACGCGCCAATATGAGAGTTGGCGTCACGCCGGTACTGTTCGCTCATCGGAGAGCGGGTAGGAGAACTGCCGCCGGGTCACTTTACCTGGCGGCAGTTCGGCTTGCGGCGGTGAACCTTTTCGGCCGGTTTCGTTCGGAGGCCTTGGGCTCCC
>DASSML010000340.1:0-3204 GCA_035688895.1 Gemmatimonadales bacterium | reverse complement strand
GACCACGCTCGGCTATGGGCCGAGGTACCTCCACTCCACCGGGCAGCTCCACAAGGGCGGCCCGGCGGTCGGCCACTTCCTGCAGATCGCCGATCCGGTGACGGACGACGTCCCCATCCCCGGCGAGCCGTTCGGCTTCGGTGAGCTGGAGGCGGCGCAGGCGGAGGGCGATCTCCAGGCGCTCCGGAGCCGCGGCCGGCCCGCGATCCGGATCGTCGATCCGGGGCTGCTCGAGCGGTGACGATCACCCATCTCTTCTTCGACGTGGGCGGGGTCCTCGGCAGCAACGGGTGGGACCGGGAGCAGCGCGCCGCGGCCGCCCATCAGTTCGGGTTGGAAGGCGGCGAGCTGGAGGAGATGCACAGCGAGGCGGTGGCGATGATGGAGCTGGGGCGGACCACGCTGGACGAATACCTGAAGACGGCGGTGTTCTACCGCCCCCGCGCGTTCACGCCGGAGGAGTTCAGGCAGTTCATGTTCGCCCAGAGCGCACCCCATCCCGAGACGATCGAGCTGGCCAGGGCACTGGCCCGCACCGGACGCTACCGGATGATGACGCTCAACAACGAGTCGGCCGAGCTCAACCAGCACCGGATCGAGCTCTTCGGGATCGGCGACATCTTCACCGCCTTCTTCTCGTCGTGCTGGGTCGGGGTGCTCAAGCCGGCGCGGCGGATCTACGAGGTGGCCCTGGCGATGAGCCAGGCCCGGCCGGAGGCGTCGGTGTTCATCGACGACCGGGAGCGCAACCTGGAGCCGGCGCGGCTGCTGGGGATGCGGACGATCGCGTTCAGCGATGCCGGGCGGCTCAAGGAGGAGCTGGCGGAGTTGGGAGTCACGGAGAAAGGGGAAAGGGGAAGGGGGAAAGGGGAAAGGAACAGCGCACCTGCCTGATCCGGTGTGCTTTCCCTTCGCCCTTCCCCTTTCCCCTTTCCCCTCTCCCTAACGCGAGGAGATCGACGCAAATGCAGCTCGCCATGATCGGCCTGGGCCGAATGGGCGGCAACATGGTGCAGCGCCTGCTGCAGGGCGGGCACCAGGTGGTGGTATACGACCGGAGTGCCGCCGCGGCCAAGCCGCACGTCGCCATGGGCGCGACCGCGGCCAGGGACCTGGCCGACCTCTCCGCCCAGCTCAAGGCCCCGCGGGTGGTGTGGATCATGGTGCCCTCCGGCGCGGCGGTCGAGAGCACCATCGACCAGCTGCTCCCGACGCTCGCCAAGGGCGACGTGATCATCGACGGCGGCAACTCGAACTTCAAGGACTCGATCCGCCGCGCCGCCAAGGTCAAGGAACATGGGCTCGAGTTCATCGACTCCGGCACCAGCGGCGGCATCTGGGGGCTCAAGATCGGCTTTTGCCTGATGATCGGCGCGTCGCCGGAGGCATTCCGGATATGCGAGCCGATCTTCAAGACGCTGGCGCCGCCCGACGGGTACGCCCATGTGGGCCCACCCGGCGCCGGACACTACGTCAAGATGATCCACAACGGCATCGAGTACGGACTGCTGCAGGCCTACGCCGAAGGCTACGAAATCCTGCACGCCTCGAAGGACTTCAAGCTCGACCTCAAGCAGATCTCGGCGGTGTGGAACCGGGGAAGCGTGGTCCGCTCCTGGCTCAACGAGCTGGCGGAGCGGGCGTTCGCCAAGGATACCGAACTGTCCGCGCTCAAGGGCTACGTGGAGGACTCGGGGGAGGGCCGCTGGACGGTGCAGGAGGCCATCGATCTCGACGTGCCGGCGCCGGTCATCACCCTCTCGCTGCTGGCGCGGTTCCGGTCGCGCCAGGCCGATTCGTTCGGCGCCAAGGTGATCGCCGCGCTCCGGAACGAGTTCGGCGGGCACGCGGTGAGGTCCTCATGACCGCCCGCGCCTCCACCAGCGTCGCGGTGGTCGAGCCTGCGGCGCCGGCCGTCACCCAGCCCCAACTGAAGCGGGCCGGCCCGTGCACGCTGGTCATCTTCGGCGCCGGCGATCTCCTGCACCGGAAACTGATGCCGTCGCTCTTTCATCTCATGTGCGACGGTTTCCTGCCCGAGGAATACGCCGTCATCACCGTGGCCCGTGAACCCCTGGACGACCAGTCGTTCCGGGCCCGCGTGATCGATGCGCTGCGGACCTTCCTGCCCGACCACGCGCATTTCGATCCCCGGGCCGGCGAGCGCTTCACCGAGCGGCTCGAATACATCTCGGGCGAGCTCGACAATTCGGCCACCTACGCCAAGCTCCGCGACAGGCTGGCCGAGACCGACGCCCGGCTCCCGGGCGGCAGCGGGCGGCTGTTCTACCTGGCGATTCCCCCCAGCCTGTATCAGGACACCATCAACCATCTCTCCGAATCGGGCGCCGCTCCCCGGGTGCCCGATCCGGCGCAGCGGCCGTGGGTGCGGATCATCATCGAGAAGCCGTTCGGCCGCAGCCTGGGCAGCGCCGGCGCGCTGAACGCCTGCGTGCGGCGGGCCTTCGCCGAGCACCAGGTGTACCGCATCGACCACTACCTCGGCAAGGAGACGGTCCAGAATCTCCTGGTGTTCCGGTTCGCCAACTCGATCTTCGAACCGGTCTGCAACCGGCAGCACGTGCACTCGGTGCAGATCACCGTCGCCGAGAGCGTGGGGGTGGAGCATCGGGGCAAGTACTACGAGGAGGCGGGGGTGGTGCGGGACATGTTCCAGAACCACCTGCTGCAGCTCCTTAGCCTGGTGGGGATGGAGCCGCCGGTGACCTTCAGCGCCGACGCGGTGCGGGACGAGAAGGTCAAGGTGCTCAAGGCCATCCGGCCGATCACGCCGGCGGTCATGCACGACTACGCGGTACGGGGGCAGTACGGCCCCGGCACGATCGACGGCAAGGCGGTGCCGGGGTACCGGCAGGAGCCCAACGTGGCACCGGACAGCGGCACCCCGACCTACTGCGCCATCCGGTTCATGATCGACAACTGGCGCTGGCACGACGTGCCGTTCTATCTCCGCTCGGGCAAGCGGATGCCGCGAAGAGTGTCCGAGATCGCCATCCAGTTCCGCAAGCCGCCGCACGTGATGTTCCCGCTCCCCGAGGGCGAGGTGATCGGAGCCAACACGCTGGCGATCCGGGTGCAGCCCCAGGAGGGGATCTCCCTCCGGTTCGAGGTGAAGGTCCCGGGAGTGGACGTCAAGATGGCGTCGGTGGACATGGACTTCAGCTACGCCGAGGCGTTCGGAGA
>DASSML010000339.1:0-8084 GCA_035688895.1 Gemmatimonadales bacterium | reverse complement strand
TCGACCCGGCGCGGGGCCGCGTCGTCCGGGGGTACGGCATCCTGCAGCCTCGCGTCGGGGTGAGCCTCCCCAGCGCGAACCGCTCCCGCTTTGCGGCGGTCCACTCGGGGCATCCGGGGGTGGATCCCTATACCACCGCGGTCTCCGACGTCTACCAGGACCTGTACGGCGAAGGGAGCTTCACCGGCAAGGGGATCTACGATGTCGCAGCGTTCGAGCTGGCGACCCGCGGGCGCTTTCCCGAGAACGCCCTGCTCTCGCACGACCTGATCGAGGGCAACTACGCCCGGGCCGGGTTGGTCACCGACATCGTGGTGTACGACGACTATCCGGCCCGGTATCTCAGCTTCACCCTCCGCAAGCACCGCTGGATCCGGGGCGACTGGCAGCTCCTGCCGTGGCTCCGCGCCCGGATCCCCGGCCCGGACGGCCCGGAGCCCAACCGGCTGTCGCTCCTCTCCCGGTGGAAGATCCTCGACAACCTGCGGCGCAGCCTGGTGGAGCCGGCCTGGCTGCTCTTCCTGCTGGCCGGCTGGCTGGTGCTCCCCGGCCAGCCGCTGCGCTGGACGCTGCTCGCGCTCGGCGCCATGGCGGCGCCTCACATCGTCTCGCTGCTCCTGGTGGTGCTCCGACCGCCCCGGGGGAAGTCCCTTCTGGCCTGGTACGCCCCGATCGGGGGCGATGCGGCGACCAGCCTGCAGCAGCTCGCCCTGGCGATCGCGTTCCTGCCGCATCAGGCGTGGATCTCGCTCGATGCGATCGCGCGGAGCCAGTGGCGGATGCTGGTCACCCGCCGTGGGCTGCTGGAGTGGCGCACCGCCTCCCAGACCGAACGGATGGTGGCCGGCGGGGTCCGCACCGCCTGGCGGACGATGTGGCCCGCGCTGGCCCTGGGGGTCGGCCCGGTCGCGGCGTACGCCCTGGTGCTCCTGATCCGGGGGGGCAGTCCGGCGCTCGATCCACTGGTCGGCGCGGCGCTGCCGCTGGCGGCCCTGTGGATGGCGAGCCCCTGGATTGCCCACGCGATCAGCACGCCGACGGCCCGGCTGGAGCGCCGGTTGCCGCGGTCGAGCCGCGCCCCCGCGATGCGCTACGCGCTGCTCCACTGGCGCTTCTTCGAGCGCTTCGTGAACGAGTCCACCCATTGGCTCGCCCCCGACAACTTCCAGGACGACCCCGAGCCGGTGCTGGCGATGCGGACGTCCCCCACCAACGTGAGCCTCCAGCTCCTCGCCACGGTGAGCGCCTGGGATCTCGGCTTCATTACCCTCGACGAGGTTGCCGACCGGCTGGAGCGGACCTTCGCCACGCTCCGCCGGCTGCGCCGTTATCGGGGCCACTTCTACAACTGGTACGACCTCACCACCCTCGAAGTCCTGGAGCCGGCGTACGTCTCCACGGTGGACAGCGGCAACCTCGCCGGGCACCTGGTGGCGCTTCGGCAGGCGCTGCTCGCCGCACCCGAGCAGCCGGTGGTGGACGGCCGCGTCGCCCGCGCCCTGGCCGCGGGGCTGTCGCTCGCGGCCGACCAGGGGGGCAAGGATCCTGCGGTCAGCGACCTGGTTCGTGGGGCGCGAGCGGTGCTCGGCGCGGCCGCGCCCCTGCCTCCCCCCGAGGCGCTCCTCGCGGTCGCCACGGCGCTGACCTGGGAGGGCTCGCGCCTCGAACGCCCCGGCGGCGAGTGGGTGGACTGGTGCCGCCGCCTGGCCGAGCGACACGCCGAATGGACCGGAAGCCTGCGCTTCCGGGCCGGGCGCGGGCGCGAGCTGGAGACGGCGCTGGTCTCCGAGAGCTGGCGCGAGCTCGCCGGGCGGGTGCCTGCCGTGGCGGAGCTGCTCACCAGGCTCGAAGCCCTCGCGGCCGAGTGCGCGGCGATCGTCGGGGAGATGGAGTTCGGCTTCCTGTACGATCGGACCCGGAGTCTCTTCGCGATCGGCTATCGGGCCGGGTCGCCCTCCCTCGACCCGTCCTACTACGACCTCCTCGCCTCCGAGGCTCGGCTGGCGAGCTTCATGGCCGTCGCGCGAGGCGAGGTGCCAGTGGAGCATTGGTTCCGGCTCGGCCGGACACTGACCCGCGCCGCGGGCGAGATGGCCCTGGTGTCGTGGAGCGGGAGCATGTTCGAGTACCTGATGCCGGGCCTGGTGATGCGGACCTTTCGCGGGACGCTGCTCGACGATACCTGCAGCGGGGCGGTGCGACGCCAGATCGCCTGGGCGGGGCGCTTTGGGGTCCCCTGGGGCGTGAGCGAGAGCGCCTACAACCTGCGCGACCGGCACTACACCTATCAGTACCGCGCCTTCGGCGTTCCTGACCTCGCGCTCAAGCGGGGACTCGCGCGCGACCTGGTGATCGCGCCGTACGCCTCGGCGCTCGCCGCCCTGGTGGCGCCGCGCCGGGCGATCGCCAACCTGACGGCGCTGGAGAAGCTGGGCGCGCTCGGGGCCTACGGCTTCCGCGAGTCGCTGGACTACACCCGCCCGGACCAGGGGCGGACCTTCGCGCTGGTCCACACCTGGATGGCGCACCACGTGGGAATGAGCCTGGTGGCGCTCGCCAATGCGCTCACCGGCCAGCGCTGGCAACAGCGCTTCCACAGCGACCCGACGGTCCGCGCCGCCGAGCTGCTGCTGCACGAGCGGGTGCCGCGGTCGCTGGAGCTGCAGGCGCCGCAGACCGCCCGGGCCTCCGAGGCGCTCCCCGATCCTGAGGTGGAGCGGCCGGTCGTCCGCGAGGTGGACAGTCCCGACACTCCGGCCCCCCATATCGCCCTGCTCGGCCACTGGCCCTACACGGCGATGGTCAGCCATTCGGGATCGGGGTACAGCCGCTACGAAGACCTGGCCGTCACCCGCTGGCGGGCCGACGCGACCCGGGACGCCACCGGCCAGTTCATCTACCTTCGCGACCTCACCGCCAACCGGCTCTGGTCGGCCGGCTACCAGCCGGCGTGCGTCGTGGCCGACTGGTATCGCGCCTATCTCGCGACCGACCGCGTCGCGATCCACCGCGCGGACGGCCAGGTCGAGACCCGAACCGAGATCGCCGCGGTGCCCGCCGACGGCGCCGAGGTGCGCCGGGTGACGGTCACCAATACGGGAGACCAGACCCGGGAGATCGAGCTCACCAGCTACGGTGAGATCGTGCTCGCGCCACCGGACGCCGACCGAGCCCATCCCGCGTTCGGCAACCTCTTCGTCGAGACGGAGTGGCACGACTGGTGTACCGCGATCACCGCCACTCGCCGCCCGCGCTCGGCGCAGGAGCGGCCGCTGTGGTGCGCGCACGTGGTGGACAGCGGCGCCCACCTGGTCGGGTCGGTGAGCTGCGAGACCGACCGGGCCCGCTTCCTCGGCCGAGGCCGAAGCCCACGTGACCCCGAGGCGCTCGACCGCGCCGGCCCGCTCGGCGGCACCACGGGAGCGGTGCTGGATCCGGTGTTCGCGCTCCGGGTGCGAGTGCGCCTGGCGCCTCGCCAGTCGGCCGCGGTGGCCTTCACCACGCTGGTCGCGACCACCCGCGAGCGCGCCTTCGAGCTGGCGGACCGCTACCACCATCCCTACGCCGCGCAGCGCGCCCTCGACCTGGCCTGGACCTCGGCGCAGGTGGACCTGCGTGAGCTCGGGATCACGGCGGAGGACGCCGGCGTCTTCCAGGAGCTGGCGGGACACCTGTTCTACGCCAACCCGGCGCTCCGACCACCGCCGGCGGAGCAGGTGGCGGCGCAGGGGGCCCAGCCGCTGCTCTGGTCCATCGGCGTCTCGGGCGATTGGCCGATCCTGCTCGCCACCATCGAGACCGAGGATGGCCTGCCGACGCTGCGCCAGCTGCTCCAGGCGCACCACTACTGGCGCCGGCGGGGCATGACGGTGGACGTCGTCATCCTGAACGTTCGGGGCGCGAGCTATCTCCAGGACCTGGAGAACCGGATCGTCGCCGCGATTCACGCCTCGCCGGCGGCCGGATCGGTCGACCGGCCCGGCGGGGTGTTCCACCGGCGTCGCGAGCTGCTCGGGGCCGAGGTGCTCGCGATGCTCCGGGCAACGGCGCGGGTGCATCTCGACTGTGACGGCCGCTCGCTGGCCCGGCTGGTGCAGGGGGCCGTGCCACCCCAGGAGGAGCTCGAGGCGTCGCCCGAGCCGGCTCCGTCGCGCAGCTCGGGTGCGGTGGCGCCGGGATTGCTGACCCAGATCCGGGTGCGGGCCGTGCAATCGGCCCGGAGCCTGCTGGAGACCGCGGTGTCGGTGTTGGGGGAGGACGGCGGGGCGCGCCAGCGCACGGCCGTGGCGGCAGGAGACGGCCCGGCGGCCACCGCGGCCCGGCGCCTCCGCGACCCTGCGTCTCTCGGCTCCCCGACCCCGGAAGGCGACTACGAGATCCGCATCGACGAGGGCCGGCTGCCTCCGGCGCCATGGGCGAACGTGATCGCCAATCCCGCCGGAGGGTTCCTGGTGACCGAGCGGGGCGCGGGATGCACCTGGGCGGCGAGCAGCTACTTCTATCGCCTGACCCCTTGGCACAACGATCCGGTGTGCGATCCGCCGGGCGAAGTGCTCTACCTGCGCGACCAGGAGACCGGAGCGACATGGTCCCCCACGCCCGCTCCGTTTCCGGCCGCGGGACGCTACACCGTCCGCCACGCCCCGGGAGCCAGCACCTTCGAGCACGAGCGGGACGGCATCGCGACCACCCTGGTGCTCGGTCTCCACGAGACGGCCGCCGCAAAGCTCACCTGGCTCCGGATCGCCAACCGCGGCGACCGGCCCCGCCGGCTCGCCCTCACCGCCTACGCCGAGTGGACACTGGGCACGCTGCGGGAGCATACCCAGCATCAGGTCCAGACCAGCTTCGACCCGGGACTCCGGGCGATACTGGCACGGAACCGGTTCGATCCCCAGTTCGGCGGCCTCGTGGCCTTCAGCGCGTTGAGCGAGGTGTTGGCCTCGCACACCGCCGACCGCCGGGAGTTCCTCGGCCGGAACCGCGATGTCTCCGATCCGGCCGGGCTGGCCCACCCGCTGTCCGGCGCCACCGGCGCGGGGCTCGATCCCTGCGCGGCGCTGCGCACCGTGATCGAGCTCGCGCCCGGCGAACATCGCGACATCGCCATCGTGCTCGGCGCGGCCGAGGGGGAGGAGGCGGCACGGGAACTGGTTGGCGGCCTCGGCGACGCGGCCCACGTCCTGCGCGCGATCGACGCCAACCGCGAGCGCTGGCGCGAGCGACTCTCGGTGATCGCCGTGCGGACGCCGGAGCCCTCACTCGACCTCCTGCTCAACCGCTGGCTCCTCTACCAGACGCTCTCCTGCCGCATGTGGGGACGCACGGCGCTCTACCAGAGCAGCGGCGCCTTCGGCTTCCGCGACCAGCTGCAGGACGCCATGGCGCTGGTCTACGCCGAGCCGGCGCTGGCGCGGGAGCAGATCGTGCGGGCGGCGGGACGACAGTTCCTCGAAGGTGACGTCCAGCACTGGTGGCATCCTCAGAGCGGGCGAGGCGTTCGAACCCGCTTCTCCGACGATCTCGCCTGGATGCCCTTCGTCGCCGAGCATTACGTCCGCCTCACCGGCGACGCCTCTGTGCTCGACGAGGCGGCCCCCTATCTCCGCATGCGCGCTCTCGCCCCCGAGGAGCACGAGGTGTACGACCTGCCGGAGCTCTCGGGTCAGCTCGGCAGCGTGTACGAGCATTGTCTCCGTGCGCTTCGACGGGCCTGCACCGAAGGGGCGCACGGGCTCCCGCTGATCGGCTCGGGGGACTGGAACGACGGCATGAACCGGGTCGGCGCCGAGGGCAAAGGCGAGAGCGTCTGGCTCGCCTGGTTCCTGATCGCCACGCTCCGCGCCTTCGCCGGTCGCTGCGACGCCCGGGGCGAAGGCGAGACCGCCGCGGAGCTCCGGGCCCGCGCCGACCGCTATGTCGAGGCGGTGGAGGCGCACGGATGGGATGGCGAGTGGTATCGGCGGGCGTACTACGACGACGGCACTCCATTGGGCTCCAGCCAGAATGAGGAATGCCGGATCGACTCGATCGCGCAGAGCTGGAGCGTGATCTCGGGCGCGGGCTCGCCGGAGCGGCGAGCCCAGGCAATGCGCTCGCTGGAGCGGTGGCTGGTCCGGAAGGACGTGGGCATCCTGCTGCTCACCCCGCCCTTCGACCGGACTCCGCACGACCCCGGCTACATCAAGGGATATCTACCCGGCGTGCGGGAGAACGGAGCCCAGTACACCCACGCCGCGCTCTGGGCGGTCCTCGCGACCGCCATGCAGGGTGACGGCGATCGGGCGTTCGAGCTCTTCCAGCTGATCAACCCGCTGGAGCGGACTCGCACGCCGGAAGGGGTCGCCACCTACCGCACCGAGCCCTACGTCGTCGCGGCCGACGTGTATTCGGCGAAGGGCCATGTGGGCCGCGCTGGGTGGACCTGGTACACCGGGTCGGCGAGCTGGATGTACCGGGTGGCGCTCGAGGCGATTCTGGGCTTTACCCGCGAGGGGGACCGCTTCCGACTCGACCCCCGGGTGCCGTCCGATTGGCCGGAGTTCGAGCTGAAGTATCGCTTCGGTGGCGCGACCTACCAGGTCACCGTCGCGGAGCCGCATCGGGCGAGGGCCGGAGGTCAGGTGGTGGAGCTGGACGGCAAGGTGCTGGATTCGGAGTGGGTGCCGCTGGGGGACGACGGGCGGACGCACGAGGTGACGGTTCGTCCGCTGGCGCCGGCCCCTACTCCCGCCTGACCTGGGCTCGGTCGGTCAGACGCCGGTCGCCTATACGCTCGGCCCACGCCGGCCAGGAGGCGGTAGGCCCGGTCCAGCGAAGCTCATCCACGTCGGCGAAAATCGGCGCATCGCTCACCAAGGTCGCCAGTCGCTTGAACAGAAGCGCTCGCTCCCGCTGATCCCCGAGCACGCTCTCGGGAAAATCCTCGATCGGGCCGTATTGGTTGAGGAGCCGGCCCGCGGTGGCCTTGCCGATTCCGGCGATCCCCGGGTAGCCGTCCTGGGCGTCGCCAACGAGCGCCAGCAGATCGGGGATCAGCGCCGGCAGCACCCCGAACTTCTTTCGCACGCCTTCCTCGTCCCGGATCTCCTTGGCGCGGCGGTCCACCTGCACGATCCGCTCTCCCCGGACGCATTGAGCGAGATCCTTGTCGTTGGCCCAGATGCAGACCCGCTCCACCCGCTCATCCTCGGCCGCGAGCCGCGCCGCCGAGGCGAGCGCGTCGTCCGCCTCGAGCTCGACCATCGGCCAGACCACGACGCCCATCGCCAGGAGTGCCTCTTCCAGCGGCTCGAACTGGGCGCGCAGCGCGCGCTCGATCCCCGCCCCGGTCTTGTACTCGGGCCAGAGGTCGTTGCGGAACGACTCGATCACGTGATCGGTGGCGACGCCGATGTGCGCGCCGCCGCCCTCGATGGTCTCGAGCACGGTGTGCAGCACGCCGGCCACGGCGCCGTAGGGCTTGTCCTTGCCCTGGTTGAAGCGGCGCTGACCGTAGAAGTGCCGGAACAGCTCGTAGGTGCCGTCGATCAGATGAACGAGCATGAGGGGAGTATAGACGCGGGCGTCAGTGTGCGGGCGGGACGACCGGTAGAACGACCCACGACGCCTGCGCGGCAGAGTGTCCGATCCGGATCTCGCCGGCGCGCACGCTGTCGCTGTCGAACTCGAGCCCGCCCGTCTGCGGGTTGACCGAGAACACCGGCGCGAAGGCCGGGGTGACGACGAGCCTGAGCCGGTGGCCGGGGAGGAAGCGGTTGGCTGTTATCAGACGGTCCATCCGGAGCCGGACGGTTTCACCAGGCGCGATCAGCTTTCGCTCGGGTCCGCCGTCCCGGTAGCTCGCCCGCTGCACGGCGGTGCCTGGTGTCGACAGGTTCCACGCCGTGCCGTCGGGAGCGACATCGTAGAGCTGGGCCCACAGGTCGAAATCCGGAACCGAAGCGCTGGCCGCAAGCTCGATCGTCACCCGGCCGATGATCTCGGTTGCCTCGCGGAACGGTGGCGTCTCGAACACCGCGATGCCTGGCCCTGGCCGGAGCGCCCGATAGTCGTGCGCGCCGAAGCGGCCGTCGAACGGATCG
>DASSML010000338.1:0-5294 GCA_035688895.1 Gemmatimonadales bacterium | reverse complement strand
GGTGAAAGTCGCTTGTGCCCTCCTGCGTGGCCACGCCAAAGGAAACCGAGCCACCCCACACCGACTGAGCCTCAGCGAGATCAACGACGAGGATAGCGGCCCCCAGCAGCAGAGCCGAGGTTTCGCAGATGAGATCAAAGGTTGGACGCACAGCCTCGCCGGTCCTGCAGGGCTACTCGGTGGGAATTGAAGAGGTCTAACGGACTGTACGCCGCGCCGGGAAGCTCCGGGAGATGTGTCCGGAAACGGACCGGCGCCACTCTGGCGGCGGCCCGGCCTCAGGCTGTGGCTGGGCGGTCCCCGTGACTGGGCGGCGAGGGCGGCGGAATCGCCGTCTGGGCCATGCCGGGGACTTCTGCAGGGCTCGGCCGGCGCGGTATGTTCTTCACCATGGCCGATCCCACGTCACGCGGCATAATTGCTCCCTCGGCCGCGACTGCCCTCGATGTGCCCGTCTCCCCCCGCAATCCCGGCATGCCGCTCGAGGCGGACTGGGTCGAGGAGGTCAGGGTCAATCGCAGCGCCGTCGAGCGCCGCACCGCCACCCAGCGGACCCGCCGGACGGTGAAGAAGGAGTGGCAGGCCGCCTGGCTGCTCCGGGCCGTGACCCTGATGGACCTCACCACCCTGTCGGGAGATGACACCCCCGGCCGGGTGCGTCGGCTGTGTGCTAAAGCCCGCCGTCCCGTGCGCGAGGACCTGCTCGACGCCCTCGGCGCCTCCCGCCTGCCGATCCGGGTCGGCGCCGTCTGCGTCTATCACACCTACGTCGAGACCGCGGTCGAGGCGCTCGAGGGCTCCGGCATTCCGGTGGCCGCCGTGTCCACCGGCTTTCCGGCCGGCCTCTCGCCCTTCGCCCAGCGGATCGGGGAGATCCGGGCCTCGGTGGCCGCGGGCGCCGAGGAGATCGACGTCGTGATCACCCGGGCCCATGCCCTGACGGAGAACTGGCGCGCGCTCTACGACGAGGTGCGGGCGATGCGGGAAGCCTGCGGCGACGCGCACATCAAGACCATCCTCGCGACCGGCGAGCTCGGCACCCTTCGGACCGTGGCCCGGGCGAGCCTGGTCTGCATGATGGCCGGGGCCGACTTCATCAAGACCTCGACCGGCAAGGAGGGCGTAAACGCCACGCTGCCGGTGGGGCTGGTGATGGCGCGCGCGATCCGGGAGTACCGCGAGCGCACCGGCCATCTGGTCGGCCTCAAGCCGGCCGGCGGGATCCGCGCCGCAAGGGAGTCGCTGGACTGGCTCGCGCTTATCAAGGACGAGCTGGGCGACCGCTGGCTCCGGCCCGACCTGTTCCGCTTCGGCGCGAGCGCGCTGCTCACCGACATCGAGCGTCAGCTCGAGCACTTCGCGACCGGCCGGTATTCGGCGGCGCACCGCCACCCGGCCTCGTAATGGCGTCGATCCCCGAGATCTTCGAGACGATGGCCTACGGCCCCGCCCCCGAGGCGGCGGCGCCGGCGCTCGCATGGCTGGACCGGCATGGGCGGAGCTTTGGACTGTTCATCGGCGGGACGTGGACCGCTCCCAAGGGTGAGAGCTTCGAGACCTTCAACCCGGCGACTGGCAAACCGCTGGCCCGGCTCAGGCAGGCCGGCTCGGCGGACGTGGATCGCGCGGTTCGGGCGGCCCGCGCGGCGCAGGCCGAGTGGTGGGCCATCGGAGGCCACGCCCGGGCGCGCTACCTCTACGCGCTGGCCCGCCAGATCCAGAAGCACAGTCGCCTGTTCGCGGTGCTGGAGTCGCTCGACAACGGCAAGCCGATCCGGGAGTCGCGCGACATCGACATCCCGCTGGTGGCGCGGCACTTCTACCATCACGCGGGGTGGGCACAGCTCATGGCGCGGGAGCTGCCCGGCCGAGAGCCGGTGGGCGTGATCGGGCAGATCATCCCGTGGAACTTCCCCCTCCTGATGCTGGCCTGGAAGATCGCGCCCGCCCTGGCGATGGGAAACACAGTGGTGCTCAAGCCCGCGGAGTTCACCTCGCTCACGGCGCTCTGCTTCGCCGAGCTGTGCCAGGAGATCGGGCTTCCCGCCGGCGTGGTGAACATCATCACCGGCGATGGCCGCACCGGCGAGGCGCTGGTGACCCATCCCGGCGTGGACAAGATCGCCTTCACCGGCTCGACCGAAGTCGGCCGCCTCATCCGCACCGCCACGGCGGGGAGCGGCAAGAAGCTCTCCCTCGAGCTGGGCGGCAAGTCGCCCTTCGTCGTCTTCCCCGACGCCGACCTCGACAGCGTGGTCGAAGGCGTGGTGGATGCGATCTGGTTCAACCAGGGCCAGGTGTGCTGCGCCGGCTCGCGGATCCTGGTGCAGGAGGGTGTGGCCGAGCGCCTGGTGGGCAAGCTCAAGGCCCGGATGGAGACGCTCCGGGTGGGCGATCCGCTGGACAAGGCGGTGGACATGGGGGCGATCATCGCCCCGGTGCAGCTGCAGAAGATCCAGGACCTGGTGCAGCGGGGACGGGACGAGGGCGCGGTGCTGTGGCAGCCCTCCTGGAGCTGCCCGCGGGACGGTTGGTTCTTCCCGCCGACCCTGTTCACCGAGGTGGCGCCGGCCGCCACGATCGCGCAGGTGGAGATCTTCGGCCCCGTGGTCGTGCTGATGACCTTCCGGACGCCGTCCGAAGCGGTGGAGCTGGCGAACAACACCCGCTACGGTCTGGCCGCGAGCGTCTGGACCGAGAACATCAACCTCGCCCTGGACGTGGCGCCCCAGCTCAAGGCCGGCACGGTCTGGATCAACTGCACCAACGTCTTCGACGCGGCGAGCGGCTTCGGCGGATATCGGGAGAGTGGATTCGGGCGGGAGGGCGGGCGGGAAGGGCTGAGGGAGTATGTGAAGTGGGCGGACGGTCGGACAGGCGGACAGGCGGACAGGCGGACGGGCACTGGGGCGCGGGGGCGAAGCGCGCGGCGCGCCAGCGCGCGGTCGGTGAAGTCGGCGATGCAGAAGTCGGGCGGCCGTCCGCCTGTCCGCCGGTCCGACCGTCCGACTCTGCCCCCCATCGACCGCACCGCCAAGCTCTACATCGGCGGCGCGCAGGCCAGGCCCGACTCGGGCTACAGCCTGCCGGTGCACGACGCCGACGGCCGCCAGGTCGGCGAGGTGGGGCACGGCAACCGCAAGGACATCCGCAACGCGGTGGAGGCCGCGCGGAAGGCGAACGGGTGGGCCCGCGCCACCGCGCACGCGCGCGCGCAGGTGCTCTACTACCTGGCCGAGAACCTCGCGGCCCGGAGCGACGAGCTCGGCCGCCGGATCGCCCTGCTCACCGGGGACGCGCCCGCCGCCGAGCGGGAGGTCGCCCTCGCAATCGAGCGGATTTACGCCTACGCGGCCTGGGCCGACAAGTACGACGGCCTGGTGCACCACACGCCTTATCGCAACGTGACCCTCGCCATGCCGGAGCCGATCGGCGTGCTGGGCCTGGTCAGCCCCGAGTCGCCCTCCCTGCTCGGGTTCGTCTCGCTGGTCTTGCCGGCTATCGCCATGGGCAACACCGTCGTGGCGGTGCCGTCCACCTCCGCCCCGTTGCTGGCCACCGACTTCTACCAGGTCCTGGACACCTCGGACGTGCCGCCGGGGGTAGTGAACATCGTGACCGGCGTGCAAGGCGAGCTGGCTCCGGTGCTGGCGGCGCACGACGACGTGGACGGGATCTGGTACTTCGGGCACGCGGCGGGCGGCGCCGACGTCGAGCGACTCTCCGCCGGCAACATGAAGCGCACCTGGGTCGAGCACGGCCACCCGCGCGATTGGAGCGACCCGGTCAGGGGTGAAGGGGAAGAGTTCCTGGAGCAGGCGACCCAGGTGAAGAACATCTGGGTGCCGTATGGGGAGTAGGAGCCGCTGACGGTGGGGCATGCCTAGCACGCGTCGCCGGGGCGGCGGAGGGGGGCTGCTCGAGGAGGCGCGAGAGCTGCTCGCGGCCCGCGGGGCCGTGCCCTCGGCGGGGAAGGTCCCGCCCTGGCTCGGACGCGGAGGCGCGCGCCAGCCCGGGATCGGCCGCTTCCTCGATCACACCCTGCTCGCCCCCGAGGCTCAGAAGGATCAGATCACCGCGCTCTGCGACGAAGCGATCCGCTGGGAGCTGAAGGCGGTGTGCGTGAACGGCGGGTGGGTGCGACGGGCAGCCGAGCTGCTTGCAGGCTCACCGGTGCTGCTGGCGACGGTGGTCGGCTTTCCGCTGGGGGCGACGGCGAGCGTGGCCAAGGCCACCGAGGCCCGGCTCGCGGTGGAGAGCGGCGCCGCCGAGGTGGACACCGTGCTTCCGCTCGGCCAGGCCAAGAGCGGCGATTGGAGCTACGTCGAGGCCGACATCCGCGCCGTGGTGGAGGCCTCTGGCCGGGCGACCGTCAAGGTGATCCTGGAGACCGCGGCGCTGGAGCCGGTGCAGATCGTCGCCGGATGCCTGGCGGCGGTGCGTGCCGGCGCGGCGTTCGTGATGACCTCGACGGGCTTTCACGGCGCTGGCGGGGCCACGGTGGAGGCGGTGGCACTGATGCGCCACGCGGTAGGACCTGCCTTCGGGGTCAAGGCGTCGGGGGGAGTGCGGACCGGGGAGCTGGCGCTGCGGATGCTGCTGGCCGGGGCGAACCGGATCGGGACCTCCGCCGCCGCGGCGATGACCGCGCTGCTCGGCCGGGATGCCGCGCCGCTGGGCCTGCTGCTGGAACCCTACCTGTCCAAAGGCGACGCGGTCACGGCGCGCTGATCTCCACGTCCCGCCGGAGCAGCTTGGCCAGCACGTCGGCCTTGCGACTCCCGCCCCAGCACTCCAGACCCAGATCGCTGCCGGGATCGGCGGCCGCGAGGCGGAGGCGAAGCGCCTCCGGGGCGAGCTCCACCTCGACCTGCTTGACCGAGGCGCTGTGTCCGCGGTCGAGGCCGTCGGCCACCCGGAGAATGCCGCTCAACCGCCGGACCACCGCCTGGTCGGCCACGGAGAGCGCCGCGAACTCGGGGTGCTTCCGACGGGGTCCGTTCCGCCGGTGGTAGCGACTGATGAGCGCGACCAGCTCCCGGTCCCGCGGCGCCAGCCCCAGGCGCTCGGCGTGGGTGATGAGCTGGTAGCTGTGCTTGTGATGCTTCCGGTAACTCACCAGCTGTCCTACGTCGTGCAGCAGCCCCGCCGCTTCCAGGAGCAACCGCTCCTCCGGGGCGCACCCCAGCTGGTCGCCCAGCTGGTCGAACAGCTGGAGCGCCAGCTCCCGCACGTGCTCCACGTGGCGGCGATCGGACTGGCAGCGCTCGGCGAACTCGCGGAAGAGCCGGAGG
>DASSML010000337.1:0-7344 GCA_035688895.1 Gemmatimonadales bacterium | reverse complement strand
GGTGGATCCGCCAGGCCATTCTCGCGGCGCTGGCCCGCCACGGTCGCACCGTGCGGGTGCCGCTCAACCGCACCGCCGATCTCTCCCGCATCATCCGCACCGCCGAGACGCTTCGGCAGGAGCTCCGCCGCGAACCCACGCCCGAGGAGATCGCCGCATCCACCGGGCTCGCGCTCGACGTGGTGCAGTCGCTGGCGGCGCTCAATACGGCGGATGTCCGGCTCGATGCCCCGCTCGACCCCGAGGGCGAACGCAGCCTGATCGACCGGTTCATCGCCGACGAGCAGGGCGACCCGGAAGAGCAGGCGATGGACCGGTTCCTCTCCGAGGAGATCGAGTCCGCCCTCCGCACCCTGCCGCCGCGCGACGCCAAGGTGCTGCGCCTCTACTTCGGCCTCGACGGCGGCCGGGAGCACACCCTCGAGGAGATCGGCGGCATGCTCGGCGTCACCCGCGAGCGGGTTCGCCAGCTCCGCGATCGCGCGCTCAAGCGGCTGCGCGAAGGCGACGTCGGCCGCGCGCTGGCGAGCTTCGCGGCCTAAGCGTACTTTCTCAAACGTGCAGCCCTCCGTGGCATCCCGCGTCACCGCCCGGGACGGCTTCGTCGCGCACGTCGGGCGGCGGACCCTCGAGACCAGCCGCGCCCTTGCCGACGTCCGGACCTGGGCCCCGCTCCTCGTCGTCCAGATGCGGCGGCTCGGGGTGGACTCGGTGCCCATCGCCCTCTTCATCGCCGTCTTCACCGGTATCGTCCTCTCTCTCCTCTCCTCCTACATCTTCACCAACACCGTCCCGCTCTATTTCGTGGGCGCGCTGGTGGGCAAGACCGTGATGATGGAGCTGGGGCCGGTGCTGACCGGCATGGCGCTCGCCGGCCGGGTCGGGGCCAGCATCGCGGCCGAGATCGGCACCATGAAGGTCACCGAGCAGGTGGACGCGCTGGAGACGCTGGCCTACGACCGGTACAGCTATCTGGTCGTGCCCCGGGTGCTCGCCGCCGCCCTCATGTTCCCGGTGGTCACCGCCTTCGCGATGGCCGTGGGAGTGGCCTCGGGCTGGATCACCTCGATCAACCTGCTCGATCTCTCGACTCCGGAGTTTCTCAAGGGGCTCAAGCAGTTCTACCGGTTCAAGGACGTCTGGTTCGGGCTGGTGAAGAGCGCGAGCTTCGGGGCCGCGGTGGCGCTCATGGGCTGCCTGCGGGGCCTCGACGCGACGGCGGGCGCCGAAGGCGTCGGGCTTTCGACCACCCGCGCGGTGGTGCTCGGCTGCGAGGCCATCCTGGTGCTCGACGCCTTCTGGGCCCTGGTGCTGCTCTAGTGATGGCGCGGGCCCGGCGGCGCCGCGGATGATCCGGCTCGAGCATCTCGCGAAGGCATTCGGCGCCAAGCCCGTCCTCCGCGACCTGACGCTGGAGGTCCCCGACGGGCGCAACACCGTCATCATCGGCGGCTCCGGCACCGGCAAGAGCGTCACCCTCAAGCTCATCGTGGGCCTGCTCGAGCCCGACGCCGGCCGGGTCGAGGTGGATGGCCAGGTGGTGCACGAGCTGGACCGCGAGCGGCTGGCCGCGCTCCGGGGCCAGATCGGCTACGTGTTCCAGTTCGCCGCGCTGTTCGACTCGATGACCGTCGCCGAGAACATCCGCATGGGGCTCGCCCGGCGCGGCCACGGCGAGCAGGAGATCCGCGAGCGGATCGCCGAGAGCCTGGCGGTGGTGGAGCTGGCGGGCACCGAGGCCAAGATGCCGGCCGAGCTGAGCGGCGGCATGCGCAAGCGGGTGGGCATCGCGCGGGCGATCGCCCTGCGTCCGCGCTACATTCTGTATGACGAGCCCACCACCGGGCTGGACCCGGTCACCTCCGCCGTGATGGATCAGCTCATGATCCGGACCCGCGACCTCGGCGTCACCGGGCTCGTCGTCACGCACGACATGCGCAGCGCGTTCACGGTCGGCGACCGGATCGCGATGCTCTACGAAGGCGCCATCCGCCAGGTCGGAAGCGTCGAGGAGATCCGGGCGACCGGTGATCCCGTGGTGCGCCAGTTCATCGAGGGTCGCCCGGGCGACCCGGCCGCGGCGGGGAGGACCCTATGAGGCGCAGCAACGAATTCGCGGTGGGACTCGCGGTGCTCGCGGCGCTCGCGCTGGTGATCTTCGGGGCGCTCTGGCTGAGCGAGACCGACGTGAATCAGAAGGAGGCCACCTACACCGCCCGCTTCCGCACGGTCGGGGGACTCGGAGTCGGCGCGCCGGTCACCCTGCGGGGCGTCCGGGTCGGTCGGGTGGAGGCGATCCGGCTGGTGGAGAACGAATGGGTGGAGACCGAGTTCAGCGTGGATCGCGGGGTCGACCTGCCGCCCAAGCCCGCCGTGATCTCGGCCTCGGCCAGTCTGTTCGGGGAGTGGAGCGCCAGCATCGTTCCCTTCGAGCCCCTGCCGACCGACCCCAACGTCCGGGCCGCGCTGATCGAGTCCGACCAGGCGGGCGGCGAGGCCTGGCCCGGAGCGACCCTGCCCGACATCGGCCAACTCACCGCGCAGGCCAGCCGCATCGCCGGTGACGTGGGCGACATCACCAACCGGATCGGGCAGGCCTTCGACAGCAGCGCCCTCGCCAGCATGCAGCAGAGCGTGAAGGACCTGGCGGTCATCTCCCAGCGGCTGGTCACCTTCGCCAACGCCCAGACCACGCGAATCGACCGGGTGAGCAGCAACGTCGCCACGACCTCCGATGCCTTTGCCGGGGTGGCCCGTACCTTCCAGGGTGCCGTCGCGCGGCTCGACACCGCGACCGCGGACAATCAGCTCAAGGACATTCTGAACAACGGCCGCGCCTCCAGCACCGATCTCCGCCAGGCGGCGGCCGACCTCCGCAGCGTGATGACCGCCGCCCGGGAGAACCAGGCCAGCCTGGTCCGGGTGATGGTGCAGGCCGACTCGCTGATGATGCAGCTCCGCTCGGGCAACGGGACGATGGGTCTCCTGGCCAGCGACTCCACCCTCTACCGCGAGACCACCGCGACCGTGATCCAGTTTCGCGAGCTGCTGACGGACATCCAGGCCAATCCCCGCAAGTACCTCAAGATCTCGGTGTTCTGATGAGTCGGCGGCGGGCGGAGCTGGAGGTGAGCGCGGGCGGGATCGTCTACCGCCGGGCCGGCGTGGAGCCGGCGCGGTTCCTGCTCATTCGCGATTCCTACGACAACTGGGGCTTCCCCAAGGGACACCTCGAGGACGGCGAATCGCCGGCGGACGCCGCGCGCCGGGAGACCGGCGAAGAGACCGGCCTCGACCGTCTGGTGCTGCAGGGTCCGATCCGCGTCATCGATTGGCATTTCCGATTCCGCGGCCGCCACATCCACAAGTACTGCCACTTCTTCTTGTTCGAGAGCTCCAACGGGGAGCCGTGTCCCCAGCTCGATGAAGGAATCACGGACTGCCAGTGGCGCAGCCTGGACGAGGCGCTCGACCTGCTCAGCTACGACAACGCCCGGGGTGTCCTGAAGCGGGCCGGCGAGATGGTTCGGACGTTGGTGGCGGTCGGGGCCGGACGGCCGAAGCGGGCGGAACGGCGGGACGACGGTACGGCGGTACGTGGGGAAGAGGAACAGTCCGGCGAGCCGGTCGAGGAGATCGACGCCACGCCCAGCGAGACGGAGCACCCTACCGTCGTACCGCCGTACCGCCCTACCGCCGACTGACATGGCCGCCATCGCCGCGCTGCTCGAGAGCCGAGGAGCGGTGCTCGCGCTCCGGCGGACGATGCCGCGGGGCGGGGCGGGGGTCGTCACCTGCCGCAGTCCCGCAGCCCTGCGCCGGATGCTCGAGACCCGCCTGGTCGACGCCATCGTGCTCGCCCCAACGGTGGCGCTCCTGCCCGAGCTGGCCGAGCTGCGCGGTCGGCTGCCTGGCCTTCCCGTGGTCGCCTACGCGGCTTTCCGTCCCGACGACGGTGACCTGCTCCTGGCCTGCCGCCGGCACGAGGTCTCCCTGGTGGCGGTCGAAGGGGTGGACGATCCGGTCGTCGGGGAGATGGTGGCGCGCAGCTCGATCACCGCGGCCCGCCGGCGGGCCCTGGCCGAGGCGCCCCGGATGCTGCGGCTGACCGAGCCGCTCCAGCGGGCGGCGTGGGAGCTGCTGCTCCAGGAGGTGGAGCGTCCGGTTCGGACCACCGACCTGGCGCGCCGGCTGCAGGTGAGCCGGGAGCATCTCTCCCGCCAGTTCGGCGCCGGGGGCGCGCCGAACCTCAAGCGCGTCATCGATCTGACCCGGATCGCCTGCGCAGCGCAGTTGCTCGCCAACCCGGGCTATTCCATTCCCACCGTGGTCCGTGTCCTCCATTTCGCCTCTGCGAGCCACCTGAGCGGGACCGCGCGCCGGATCGCCAACGTGCCGACCAGCGGGCTGGGCGGGCTCGGACCGCGCGGAGTGCTGGCCGCCTTCGTCCGGGGAAACACCCGCAGCCGGATGTGAGGTCGGGGTCCGCGCCCGGTTGACCTTCTGCTAGTGTCCTCGGAGCGGGGACACCCCTATTTTGTTGGGCTTGGCCAGGGTTTACTCTTGCCCGGGTCCGCCTTTGTGATTATTTTCACAAGCCTTTTACCAACCGAACCCTTCAGCCAGGCGTCTGACTTCATGGCCACTGACTCCATCCTCCGTCCGGGCGAGCTGAAGGACATCCTGCTCCGGGAAATCGCGGCCGCCGATCTCAGCACCACCGACGTGTCCGAGGTGGGCACGGTGCTCGAGGTTCGCGACGGCGTCGCCCGCATCTACGGGCTCCAGTCCGCCATCGCGAGCGAGATGCTCGAGTTCACCGCGCAGGAGACCGGTGAGGTGGTGACCGGCCTGGTGCTCAACCTGGAAGAGGACAACGTCGGCGCCGCCATCATGGGCGACTACCTCAAGCTCAAGGAAGGCGACTCGGTGCGGCGCACCGGCCGTCTGCTCGAGGTGCCGGTCGGGCCGGCGATGCTGGGACGGGTGGTGGACGCGCTGGGCCGGCCGGTGGATGGCCGGGGCGCGATCCAGACCGCGAAGGCTCGCGCCGTGGAGATGGTGGCGCCGGGCATCATCGTCCGCCAGCCGGTGAAGGAGCCGCTCCAGACGGGCATCAAGGCGATCGACGCCATGATCCCGATCGGGCGCGGCCAGCGGGAGCTGATCATCGGCGACCGGGGCACCGGCAAGACCGCCATCGCGGTGGACACCATCCTGAATCAGAAGGGCAGCGGCGTCGTCTGCGTCTACGTCGCGATCGGGCAGAAGCGCTCCACCGTGGCGACGGTGGTGGAGCGGCTCAAGGAGGCCGGCGCGATGGACTACAGCATCGTGGTGGTCGCCTCCGCCTCCGATCCGGCGCCGCTCCAGTACATCGCGCCCTACGCCGGCTGTGCCTTCGCCGAGTACTTCATGTACGAGGAGGGGAAGGCCACGCTGTGCGTCTATGACGACCTGTCCAAGCAGGCGACGGCGTACCGCCAGCTCTCCCTCATCCTGCGCCGCCCGCCCGGCCGCGAGGCTTATCCCGGCGACGTGTTCTACCTCCACAGCCGGCTGCTGGAGCGGGCGGCCAAGATCTCCGAGCAGCCCGACGTCACCAAGCTGGACGACCGGATCAAGAAGCCGGGCGGCTCGCTGACGGCGCTGCCCATCATCGAGACCCAGGCGGGCGACGTGTCGGCCTACATCCCGACCAACGTCATCTCGATCACGGACGGGCAGATCTTCCTCACGACCGACCTCTTCTACTCCAACGTTCGCCCCGCGGTGGACGCCGGCATCAGCGTGAGCCGAGTGGGCGGCAATGCCCAGATCAAGGCGATGAAGCAGGTGGCGGGGCCGCTCCGGCTGTCGCTGGCCCAGTTCCGCGAGCTGGAGGCGTTCGCCCAGTTCGGGTCCGATCTCGACGCCGCGACCCAGAAACAGCTCGCCCGCGGCGGCCGCCTGGTCGAGGTGCTCAAGCAGCCGCAGTACCAGCCGGTGCCGGTGGAGAAGCAGGTGGCCATCATCTATGCCGTCACCAACGGCTATCTGGACGACGTGGACGTGAAGCACATCCGCCAATGGGAGCGGGACTTCATGGAGTTCCTCGAGGCCTCGCAACCGGCGGTGCTCACCGACATCCGGACCAAGAAGACGCTGGACGACGACCTCACCGGCCGGCTCAAGAAGGCGATCGACGCCTTCAAGTCGGTGTTCGTGGCCGACTGATGGCCAAGGGACGGCAGCTCAAGGGCCGGATTCGCTCGGTCCAGAACACCCGCAAAATCACCCGGACGATGGAGCTGGTCTCCACCTCCAAGCTCAAGCGGGCCCATGACCGCGTCGTCGCCGCCCGGCCCTACGCCGAGGCGCTGCGCAAGGTGCTGGCCGACCTGATGACGCCCGAGTTGGCGGACCGCTTCCCGCTGCTCCGCACCCCGGCGCCGCCGTCCAAGGGCGGACCGACCCGGGCCGCCGTCATTCTGGTGACCTCGAACCGCGGGCTTGCCGGGGCCTTCAACTCGAACCTGATCAAGGAAGCGCGCCGCCGGGTGGACGCGCTCGAGGCCGCCGGGTACACGGTCGAGCTCTACGGCGTGGGGAAGAAGGGCATCGGCTTCTTCCGCTACCTGGGCCGCAAGTGGACCGTGGAGCGGCAGGACATCGGCGACAAGCCGACGGTGGACCATGCCGCCGAGCTCGCGCAGCCCCTGATCGAGGCCTACGCCGCGGGTGCCCTGGCCAGCGTGGACCTGATACAGGCCCAGTTCATCAGTCCGCTGCAGACCCCGCCGGCGACGGTGAAGATCCTGCCGGTGGACGCCCCGCCGTCCGACCCGGACGCGCCGGTGCACGACTATATCCTGGCCCCGAGCGCCGAGGCGATCGTGGAGCGGCTGTTGCCCCTCTACATCCGCAACACGGTGTACCGGGGGCTGGTGGAGACCGCGGCGGCCGAGCATGGGGCTCGGCGCACCGCGATGAAGAACGCGACCGACAACGCGGGCGAGATCCTGGAGGTGCTGAAGCGCACCTACAACCGGCAGCGCCAGGCCGGCATCACCCAGGAGATCGCGGAGATCGTGGGCGGGGCGGCGGCGTTGCAGGGCTAGCAGTACGGTACGGCGGTACGTCAGATCGCGGATAAGTCGGCATTTCGGCGTGAGCACGTACCGCCGTACCGCCGATCACGGAGTCACGGACCACACGAGGAACTCAGTCAATGGCCACTGCCATCGCAACCGAAAAGAAGAGCGCCGCCGGCGCGGCGACGAAGAACATCGGCCGCGTGGTGCAGGTGATCGGCCCGGTGCTCGACGTCGAGTTCGAGCCCGAGCACCTGCCCGAGATCTACAA
>DASSML010000336.1:0-6353 GCA_035688895.1 Gemmatimonadales bacterium | reverse complement strand
CCATTGTGGTGCTCGGTGATGCCCAGGGTCCAGCAGATCACGGCGCGATCGGCACGGGCATACGCATGGGCCACGTCGCGAATGACGTCGGCCGGAACCCCGGTCTCCCGCTCGCCGACTTCGAGGGTGAAGGGCTCGACCGCCGCGGCGTACTGATCGAAGCCGCTGGTCGCCCGTTGAATGAACGTCTGATTCGCCAGACCCGCGTGGATGATCTCCCGCGCCATCGCATGCGCCAGCGCGATGTCGCTCCCCACGTTGAGACCCAGCCACTGGTCGGCCCACTGCGCGGAGGAGGTTCGCCGGGGATCCATCGCGAACATCCGGGCGCCCCGGTGGATCGCCTTGAGGACGTGATGGAAGAAGATCGGGTGATTTTCCCGGGCGTTCGCCCCCCAGAGGAAGATGACGTCGGTCTCTTCCACTTCTCGGTAGGAGCTCGTACCCCCACCGGCACCGAACACCGTCGCCAGACCGACGACGCTAGGAGCGTGTCACGTTCGGTTGCAGCTGTCGACGTTGTGGGTGCCGAAGCCGACCCGCACCAGCTTCTGCGCGAGATAGTTCATCTCGTTGCTGGCCTTGGAGCAGCTGAAGGTGCCGATGGCATCGCCGCCGTACCGCTCCTTGGTGCGGATGAATCCCTCCGCGGCGCGGTCCAGAGCCTCCTCCCAGGAGGCCTGGCGAAGCTCGCCACCCTCGCGGACCAGGGGCTCGGTCAGACGGGTGTACTTCATGGACATAGGATGATTCTCCCGGTACGAAAAGCGGGCTACCCACGCAAGCAGGTGCTACCCACGGGAAGGTGATCCGGTACGGAAGTTATCGCCAATCTGCATCTTATATAGTCCGATAGACGCCGTCTATCAAATGCTCACCGCTCGCGGACCCCCTCGACCGCCGACCAGTCCAGGCCGGCCAGGACATCGAGCAACGCCGTTGCCGTCGGTTGCAGCGGGTCCCGGTCCGAGACCACCACCCCGACCGTGTGAGCGGCCGCAGGACCCTCCAGCGGCAGGATCGCCACCTCCTCGACGCCCGAGAGGAGGGGCAGGAATCCATGGGGCAGAAAGCTCGACCAGTACCCCGAGCGCACCAGCGCGCAGAGCGTGAAGACCGAATTGGTCTCCAGCGTGGGCGCGACGGTGGCCCCTGCGTCGGCGAAGTGGCCATTCACAATCCGCCGGTTCTGCATGTCCGGTGTCAGCAGGCAGAGCGGAAGCGTGGCGGCCTCCTTCCAGCTCACCCTCCGCTTGCCGGCCAGCGCACCCGCCGCGGGGGTGATCAGAAGGTACTGCTCCCGGTACAGCGGAATCCCTCGCACCCGCGATAGCGGCTCATTGTCGAGGTACGTGATGCCGGCCTCGAAGCGGAACTCGTCCAGGCCGGCCTGAATGTCCACCGACGGATCGGCGACGACGGTCAGGCTCACACCGGGGTACTTCCGGGCCAGGGGCGAAGCCAGGATGGGAATCGCCGGGAGCGCCGTGGGGACCACCCCGATCCGGAGCCGCCCCTGAAGCACCTGCCGGAGCCTGCTGGCCTCCTGCTCCAGACTCTCGGCGTCCGCCGTGATCCGCTGGGCCCAGGCCAGTACCCGCTCCCCCGCCGGCGTCAGCCCCTCGAACCGCTGGCCCCGCTGGACCACCAGCAGGCCCAGCTGCTCCTCGAGCTGCTTGATGCCCGCCGACAAGGTCGGCTGGGTCACCCCGCATGCCGAGGCCGCTCGGGCAAAGTGTCGCTCGCGCGCGAGCGCGGTCAGGTATTGCAGGTGCTTGAGGATCATCGCGCCTCGGCTGGCGGCTTACTGAAGCTTCGCCAGCTCCGCCCGGACCGCATCCACACGGGAGCGGAGGGCCGGCTCCGGATTCGAGAGCAGCGCGAGATAGTGCCGGTATGCGGCGGTGGCACCGGCCGAGTCTCCCGTGAGCGCGGCGAGCCGGCCCTCCTCGCGCAGGTGGGTGACGAGGTAGTCGCTCAGGTGGTAGGCGTACGAGCGGCGCCTGACCGCCGCCAGCGCCGATCGGACATCGCCCTGTTGCTCGCGCAGGCGGGCGATCTCGAGATTGGCGAAGTCCTCGAACCCGCAGGGGCTGATCCCCACCAGCGACCGCACGTACGCCGGACTCAACGTGAATGCGATCTCGGGTCCGCTCCGCTGGCCTCCTGGTCCACTTCGGATCAGAGCATCCAGCCGGTCGAGCGCATCGCGCGCCGATGGCGCGTGCGAGGCCGCGGCCAGCTTGGCCTCGAGTAGCACCGCGCACACGGTATCGGTGGTGATCGCCGACGGCGAGTCGTCGGGCGCGTGGGTACGGAGGCGGGAGATCGCCCGCGACACGCCCCCGGTCTCTCCGTGGTTCAGACGCCACAGCGAAGTGACACAGAGATCGGTCTGACCAGTCGCGCGAGTCTCCCCTGCCGGCGGCGACCGCTCGGCCATCCGCGCCAGCTCCCCTGCCGCCGAGGCCCCGGTCAGGCTGTCCCCATCGCCGTATAGTGCGTCGAGCACGCGCTCGTAGAGCGCGGCATGCGGTCCGAACTCGGTATCCTCCGCCGCGGCGGTGTCGGCCAGCGCGGCGGCGGGACGGCCGCGGTTCACGTAGTAGGCGTGCAGGTATGTCTTGCTGCGCTGCCAGTCGGAGCGGCTGCCGCCCCTGGCACGGATGGCGACAGCCGCGGAGTCCGCGTCCTCCAGCCCCGTGCCGTCGAGCACGGGGTGATTCATGATCCGCCACAGGCTCTCGAGCGGCATGTGGCCGTACTCCGCACGCAGGGCCGCCAGTGCTCGTTCGTCCCGCAGCCCTTCGGCAACGCGCCACCGGTAGAACCCCTGCAGGTCGCCGCTGGTGTCGCGTGCCAGGTAGAGCGCGCCGAGTCGCCGCACCCCGGCCGTGTCCCCGTCCAGCAACGCGACCTCGACCAGATGGCCCAGTGCGGATGTGTTCGAGTCGAGTCCGACCGATCGGCGGAAGAGGTCGGCCGCCCGACGCCGCGATGCGGGTATGGCGAGGTACGGGCCGTGATGGAAATACACGTCACCCAGCTCGTACCACCGCTCGGGCTGGTCAGGGGCCTGGTCCGCAGCCTGCTCCCAAGCCTGAAGGGATTGAGCCAGGGTGGAAGTGGCCGGGTATCTCGGGCCCACTATAGCCAGCACCAGCGCCCGGTCCCGCGGGCTCAGCCGGTCGCGGCCAGCCCACGCGCGCTCCAGCCCATGACGGGCCGCTCCGGGGATGGTCGTCCAGCTGGCGCTGCTCGCCAGGGCCAGTCCTGCGATTGCGAAGGTCGAGTCGAGGTCGAGCGCGCGAGCGAACCGGTCGGCCGCGTCGGCATATTCAGCGCGGCGCTGTGCCGCCTGACCCTCGAGGTAGAGTCGGAGTGCCGGAAGGGGGGTATTGGCCAACCCGTCGAGTGCATGGGATTCCCCCGCGCCCTCGGTTATGAGCTGGGCGATCAGGCGGTCCACCAGCCGGGGAAGGCTGTCCGCCGGGCCCTCGGCCCGTGCCTCCACGCGCTGGGCGCCGCCCGACACCGATACCAGCGAAGCATTGAGGGAGAGGTGCCCGGGCGTGCCGACCACGCCCCCCAGAAGCAGCTGGCCCGCGCCGACCCGTCGCGCCACGCCGAGCGCGGCGTCCTCCGGCAGGTCGTCCGCGTCCGACCCAGCCGAGTGCCGCCAGGCGGCCATCACCGAGCGCGGGTCGGCGGCGCGCGCGCTCCCCTCGCCGGTCAGCCTCGCCGCCACCAGGTCGATCATTCCCTCGCGCAGATAGCTCAACTCCCGCGCCGCGCCGCTCACCCGGAAGGGTGCCACGGCGACGAGGCTGGGGTTGAGCGCGATCTTCGGTCGTGGCCACAGGAAGTACGCCGCGGCGCCAAGCGCGACGACCCCGGCCAGCGCCGCGACGGCGAGTGGCCACCGGCGTCCAAGCGGTCCGGGTGTGAGCGCCGTCGCCGCCGAGGTGACGCCCGACTCGCGTGGCGTGACGAGCGCCTCGGCGAATGCCGCGGCGGTGGGAAACCGGTCGGCCGGCGCCTTGGCCATCGCCCGCACCACGCTCTGCTCCACCGCGATCGGCACCGTGTCGCGTACCGTCCGGAGCGGCGGGACCGGGTCGAGCGCGTGGCGCGCGAGCAGACCCTGGGGCGTCGGCGCGCTGAACGGCGGCTGGCCGGCGAGCATCTCGTAGAGCACGCAGCCGAAGGCATACAGATCGCTGCGTCCGTCGAGCTGCCGTCCCGCGGCAGCCTGTTCGGGGCTCATGTAGGCCGGTGTCCCGAGCGCCAGGCCGGTCTCGGTCATGCGCTCGCTGCCGGCCACGGAGATGGCCCGGGCTACTCCGAAATCGGCCACCACCGCCTGGTCGCCCTCGAGCAGGATGTTCTCCGGCTTGATGTCGCGGTGGATGATGTTGCGCGAGTGGGCGTATCCCAGCGCGCTCAGGACCTGGTCGGCGATGCGCAGCGCCTGGTCGAGCGGGAGCTGGCTCTCCCGCACCAGTCGCTGCCGCAGCGACTCGCCCTCCACGTAGGGCATGGTGTACCAGAGCCGGCCCGCGTCCTCGCCGGAGTCGTGCACCGGCAGGATGTGGGGATGCCGCAGGCGGGCGGCGATCCGGATCTCCTGGAGGAACCGGTCCGGGCCGAGCGAGGCCACCAGCTCGCCGCGGAGGACCTTGAGCGCAACGGGGCGGTCGTGGCGGAGGTCCTGCGCCAGCCACACCGTCGCCATCCCGCCCCGACCGAGCTCGCGCTCGATGCGGTAGCGATCGGCCAACGCGGTGACGAACACGTCGGACAGGGGAGAGGTCACGGTCCGGCGGCCATCCGAGCGCGCACGACCGCGTCCCAGTTCGACACCACCGTCAGCTCGCCGGCGGTGTCACCCTGCAGGAAGATGAAATGGGAACCGTCGGGCATGACGTCGTAGTTCGCGTGCGGATTGCTTGCGAAGAGGTAATCGTCACGCAGCACCGGATCGCGAGCCGTCACGGTGAAGGTCGGTGCCGGCCGGACTGTCGCGGCCATCAGCATCCCGTCGCCCCGATAGAACAGGCGCCGCCCATCCCGCGACCAGACCGGCTCGGTTCCGCCAGTCACCGAGACCTGGATCCGCGCGCCCGGCCCGGGGAACGGCTGCACCACGACTTCACTGCGTCCCGACTCGTCGGTGACGAAGGCGATCCAGCGTCCGTCGGGCGAGAGCCGCATCATCTGCTCGATGGCCGTCTGACTGTTCGCGACCGGCCGGGGTGTCGTATCGCCGGCCAGGTGCCGGTAGAAAATATCGGCGCCCGCGGTGTCCAGCTGATACACGATGTCGCGCGCGTCGGGGGAGAGCACGGCCTCGAAGACATCGCCCCGACCACCACTGAGGAGTGGTGTGGCCGGTGAGCTCAGGTCCGCGGGGCGCCACCAGATCGCGGTGCGTGTCTCCTGGTCCGTGCGGTACAGCACCCGGCTCCCGTCGGGCGACCATTCGGGCCGCTCGTTGGTGGTCCCCTCGGTCGTGAGCCGGGTGAAGGTGCCAGAGCCGAGCTCGGCCAGCCAGATGTCCCGTCGGTCCGACGTGCCCAGGGTGATGGCGAGCCTTCGTCCGTCGGGCGAAAGCCGGGGGAAGGCGTACTCCCGACGGTCGCCGAGGATCGTGCGACCGGGCCCGCCGGCTCCCACCTCCACAACCCGCGAGAGCTGCGAGCCGCTTTGGTAGAACAGGGTGTTCCGCGACGCCGCGGCGACCGTCAACCCGGTGCTGGCGTTGACCCCGACGTTGTCGACCAGCTGCACGGGCGTGCCTCGCACCCGACGCTTCGCCAGGTCCACGGGCACTCCCATCAGCGCGCCGCCGGACGTGACGTAGAGCAGGGTGCCGTCCACGTAGGCCAGTGGCTGAGCGCCCCGGATGTCCAGGACCGTGGCCTCGCCGCTCTCCAGCGATGCGATCGCGATCCTGGCGTCGCGCAGGCTGGTCGAGGACCAGCTGGAATAGACCACGCTGCGCTCGCCGTCGACGACCAACGGCGCATCTCGGTAGAGCTCGCCCGGGACCGGTTTCGTCACCAGCCGTCGGGCCGGGCCGCCGCCATCCGGAATGGTGAACAGCGCCGTGTTGCCGGACACCACCAGCACGCCGGACGCCGACCAGCTCGCGCCGTTGAAGGTCCCCGGAACGGTACCCAGCAGCTGGGGCGCGCTCGCGTCGAGCGCGATCTTGTACAGCTGATTGCTGCGGATGAAGGCGACCCAACGGCCGTCGGGCGAGAAGAGAGGGCTGGTCGCGTCTTCGGTGCCGGGCAAAGGCCTCGGCACGATGTTGTCGAGGGTTCGGAGCAGGAGTTGCTGATGCCCCC
>DASSML010000335.1:0-7166 GCA_035688895.1 Gemmatimonadales bacterium | reverse complement strand
GCGCACCGTGGCGACGCCGTCGGTGGAGTGGATCCGCGGCAACACCGTCCGGGCCCGATACGCGGCCGGATCGATCGGGCCCCGGAAGGTCCCCTCCTACGTGGACGAGCCCGGGGTCGATCCCTCCCGCAACACCGAGACCTACGCCTCCGTCACCCTCGAGATCGAGAGCGACCGCTGGGAAGGCGTGCCGTTCACGCTCTGCTCCGGCAAGGCGATGGCGGCGGACCAGGCCGAGATCGCGGTGCACTTCCGGCCCCTTCGCCGGCGGATCATGCAAGCCTATCCGGGCGTCGCGCCCAACGTCTTCCGGCTGGGGCTGATGCAGCCGTACATCACGCTCACCGCGACGACCATCGGCGATGCCCGCGAGGGCAGGCAGCACGAGCTCGAGCTGCACACCGCCGAGCCGAAGCGGACGCCCTACGCCAACCTGCTGCTGGAGATGTTGCGGGGGGATGCGACGCTGTTCATCCGCGGCGACGAGGCCGAGGAGAGCTGGCGGATCATCGATCCGGTGGCGAAGGCGTGGGCGGCGGGGGAGGTTCCGCTGCAGAGCTATCCGGCGGGCGGCGAGCCGCCGGCAGTGTCGCCCCCGCCACCCGGCTGAGCAGGAAGCCGAGCAGTCCGAAGCTGACCACGATCTCGAGCGACACCATCATGCGGGCCAGGTCCGACACCGGGGCGATATCGCCGTAGCCGGCCGTCGAAAGCGTCACCGTGCTGAAGTACAGGGCGTCGGGAAAGCGCGTGAGCGGCTGGGAGAACGCCCGCTCGGCGCCGCAGATCGCCGCGGGAGTATGGTCACATAGCAGGGAGAGCTGCTGGAACAGCGCCGCGAACAGCGCGTCGCACCAGATCCACACCCCGACCGCCACCTCCAGGCCCTTCCAGAGCCGAGGATCCTGCAGGCCGGTCGCATCGATGAATTGCCGCAGCACCGCCGCGATCGGTCGGTAGAGGAAGGTGAGGACGGAGAGGGTGACGATCAACGCCCACCACTCCCAGCTCCTGCTGAGCGTGCTCAGGTCAGAGAGCAACGCGGCGAGCGACCCGTAGGACCGCACCAGCGCCAGCGTCGCGAGCAGGTATAATCCCACCACGACCCAGGCCGCGCGTCCCCTCCGCGCGCCGTCCGGCCGGTCGAGATTGGTGGTCAGCCTGAAGAACAGATGGTTCAGCGGAACCAGCAGCAGGACCGCGAGCGCCGGGTGCTCCCGTTCGTGGGCGAGGGCGAGGCACAGCAGCGCCACCCGCCAGAGGTGGAGCAGGCGGATCGGCAAGGTGGCGGAGGTGCGTGGGCTGGAGTCCACGGGCATCGTCCCGCCCAGGTTACAGCCGGGATCGCCATCCGGCCAGCCTGCTCCCTGGTATAGACACACATGCGTCCGGACTTCCCCATGCCTTTGACCCGCAGATCCGTCGCGCTCGCGCTAGCCCTCCTCGCCGGCTGTAACCGCGGGAAGGAGAGCGCTCCACCCGCCGGCTCCCCTGCCGTCGCGGCTGCCGCCGCCGCACCCGCGCCCACCTCGCTCGAGGCCACGGTGCAGGCTCGGCTCGACTCGCTCCCGGCCCTGAGCTCCTTCTATGCCCGGGACCTCCGCACCGGGCGGGAAGTCGCGGTGCGGGCCGACCAGCCGATGAACACGGTGAGCGTCATCAAGCTCGCCGTCATGGTCCAGGCCTACCGCGACGCCGATGCCGGCCGGCTCCGCCTGAGCGAGCGGCACCGGATCCGGCCCGAGGAGATGCGGCAGGGAAGCGGGGTGCTCCGGATGTTCGCGCCGGGACTGGAGCCGACCTACCGCGACCTGATCACCCAGATGATCGCCACCAGCGACAACACGGCGAGCGACATCCTGATCGCCAAGGTGGGCCTCCCGCGGGTCAACCATCTCCTCGACTCGCTCGGATACAAGGAGACGCGGCTCCGTATGACCCTCGGCGATCTCTTCCGCGGCGTCTGGGTGCGGGCCGACTCCGCCAACGCCCGCCTCACCGACCGCCAGGTCTTCGACCGCGGCTTCCCCGACGACTCCGCCCACCCGAAGCTCTACTTCAACTACGTCACCGACTCCACCCAATGGCTCGGCCGCACCACCGCCCGGGAGATCGGCCTCTTCCTGGAGCAGCTCGAGCTGGGCCGCCTGGCATCGGACGCGTCGACCGATGAGATGCGCCGCGCGCTGCTCAACCAGGTCTGGGACACCCGGCTGCCGCAGCGCATCGGCGAGCGGGTGCCGGTCGGCCACAAGACCGGCGACTGGGAGCCGGAGATCGGAAACGACGTGGGGATCGTGTTCGCACCCGGCGGGCCGATCGTGATGGCCGCGTTCACCAATGCGAACACAGGGCCGGCCTGGCAGCTCAACGCGACGCTGGGGCGGATCGCGGAGGATGTGTTCGACACGTGGACCGCAAAGCGTTAGGGTAGCTGCACTTGAGATCGGCTTGGGAGTATCGCGCCAAGTTTTGATCCCACCAAGGCAAGGACACCGGATGCAAGGACGTTCGCTGCTCGTTCCGGCCGCCGCCCTGTTGTTAGGCGCGTGCCTCGACCAGCCGACCGCGCCCGACGACCGTTCGCCGGCCGGCGGCGGTCCCACCGCAGCCGTGCTCGCTGTGGCGATCGGCTCCCAGCCGCTCGATCTGGGCACGCTCGGCGGCGCCAGCGCCAGAGCAGAGGACATCAACGCCAGCGGCCAGATTGTCGGGACGAGCAGCACCAAGTCCCCAGGTGATGTACGGGCCTTCCTCTGGCAGGGTGGGGTGATGAAGGATTTGGGCACACTATATAGTGGATGGAGCGAAGGCTATGGCATCGATGACGCCGGCGAGGTGGTAGGGGCCATACCTACGCCTCGGGGGATCCATGCGTTTCTCTGGCGGAACGGCGCGATGCGTGATCTCGGGACCTCGTACAGCAGTGATGATGAGAGTATTGCCTACGACGTGAACGACGGTGGCGTGATCGCCGGGTACAGCGCCAGCAACGATGTGACCAGCGACGGTCGCCACCCGGTCCTCTGGATTAGTGGGCAGATCACGAATATCGCCTGGGCTGCGGGTACCACGTCGGGCCTGAACGCGAAGGGTCATGCGGTCGGCGGGGTCGCCTCCGTATACCTCGGTCCGCAGCACGCGTTCCTCTATGCTGACGGCAAGATGACTGCGCTGGGAGGTGACAACAGCTATGCGTTCGCGATCAATGTCCATGATCAAGCCGTTGGAACGAGCCTGACAAGCGCGGGCGCTCACGCCGTCCTGTGGGAAAACGGCCGGATGCGTGACCTCGGAACACTCCCCGGTGAGAGCAAGAGTGGCGCGAGGGCCATCAACGACAACGGCCAGGTCGTCGGAGTGAGCGGCAAGTCGGCCTTCGTCTGGTACAACGGCGTGATGAACAGCCTTCGCCCTCTCGGCGAATACACTTCCGCCGAGGCGATCAACACCAGCGGTCAGGTGGCCGGGACCAGTGGCTACCGTGCGGTTCGCTGGACCCTCCCGCCCGTGAACTTCTGGACCGCTCGCAAGGCGATCCCCTCTGCCCGGCGGGACGCCGCGGTCGCCGTCGTCAATGGCATCGTCCACGTGATTGGCGGAGTGAACCAGGCCGGCGTGGCCCTCAAGGCCGTGGGGCAGTACGATCCGGGCGCCAACTCGTGGACTACCGGCGTCCCGCTCCCTGCCGCCCGCCACAGTGGCAACGGCGCCCGCGTGATCGGGAACTGGCTCTACCTGCCGGGTGGATTCGACGCCGACGGGAACCTCACCCGTACGCTTTACGCCTACAATCTCACCTCCAGAACGTGGACCACCCGGGCGAATCTCCCGGTTCCGAGTGGCTGCGGCGGGTCCGCCGTGATCGACGGCAAGCTGTACGTCTTCACCGGCTGCACCGGGCCGAGAGGCGAGACCCGGGTCGGTCTGCTCCATCGATTTGATCCAGTGACCAACGCGTGGGCCGCGCTTTCCGCGGCTCCCTCCGCCCACCGTCAGCCCGCCGTCGCCACGCTTGAGGGCAAGCTGTATGTGGCGGGAGGGATCGATGCCGCCGGCAACGTGACCGCGCGGCTGGATGTCTACACCCCGGGTGCCAACTCCTGGAGCACGAAGGCGAGCATGCCCACCGCTAGACGGGGCGCAGCGGGTGTGGCAATGGGAGGCCGGTTCCACGTGATCGGCGGGATCTCGAGCGGGAGCTCCCTGAAGATCGTCGAGGCCTACAGTCCGATCACCGACTTCTGGGTGACCCGGGCCCCGGTCCCCACCGCGCGCTTTGGACTTGGCCTTGGCCTGATCGACGGTCTTGCTTACGCTGTGGGCGGCCGCGATGGAACCACAGTTGTCGTAGCCAACGAGCGATACACGCCTTAACGGACGGCTGCGCTGTCGTCTTGAGCTCAGCGAGGGAGCTAGGCGGCCCTGCCCGGAACTCCGCCCGCTAGATTCCCGCCCATGTGCCT
This sequence comes from Gemmatimonadales bacterium, assembly GCA_035688895.1. Classification (GTDB taxonomy): domain Bacteria; phylum Gemmatimonadota; class Gemmatimonadetes; order Gemmatimonadales; family GWC2-71-9; genus CAVVWJ01. Next base: position 2,700 of record DASSML010000335.1, on the reverse strand, counting down.
CATCCTCGCCGCCCTCGACGCCCACCCCGACTACACCCTGATCGTCGCCGCCAACCGCGACGAGTTCTACGACCGCCCCACCGCGTCCGCCGCCTTCTGGCCCGAGCACCCGCGCATCCTCGGCGGGCGCGACCTCCGCGCCGGCGGCACCTGGCTGGCCGTTGATCGGAGCGGTCGGTTCGCCGCCGTCACCAACTACCGCCAGGGCGAGCGCGAGGCCGCGGCCCCCCGCTCCCGGGGGCTGCTGGTCAGCGACTATCTGTCATCGGAGGTCGACGCGACCGCCTACGCGGCCCGCGTCGAGCGGGAGGGCGCCGAGTACAACGGGTTCAACCTGCTCGCCGGCGACGCGCGCGAGCTGCACTGGCTCTCCAACCGCGAAGGCCGCCCCCGCCGGCTCGGCTCAGGTATCTACGGACTCAGCAATCACCTGCTCGACACGCCCTGGCCCAAGGTCACCGCCGGCAAGACCGGGCTCCAGGCGCTCCTCGGCGGCAGTAGTGGCGACCTCGTCTCCGGCCTCTTCGCCCTGCTGTCCGACAGCACCCGGGTCCCGGACGACGCCCTACCACGCACCGGAATCGGTCTGGCATGGGAGCGCCTGCTGTCCTCGGCGTTCATCGCCACGGCCGAGTACGGCACCCGATCGTCCACGGTGGTATTGATGGGGCGCGACGGGATGGTGACCTTCGTCGAGCGGAGCTTCGGCCCGAACGGCGCATCAGCCGGGGAGGTGCGGCACGCGTTCCGCCGGGAGCCGGCCGACTAGCCGCCTCAGTGGCGATCCATCCACCCGAGCACCGCCCGCGTGATCGCCTGCACCTTCGGGTTCGCCGGGTCCCGGTCGCCGTCGAGATACGCCGCCCACTTGTTCGTCCCCGTCGCCCAGACCCCCGCGCCGCTCGGCGCGACATAGAAGCTGCTGTTGTAGTACCGCGGTGCCGCGCCGGGAATCGGATAGACCGCGCGCAGCAGCATCTCGGTGCCCATCGGCGTATACGGCGCGCCGGGGAAGAGCTGATCGCCCTCGGTCCCCGAAGCGATGGAGATCGTGTCGCCCGGCTCGAGTCCCGCCTCCGCCACGAACGCACGGGTGTAGCGTCCCAGCAGGCTGTCGGGCGGGACCTCCATCGGCGGGCTGGCGCCTCCGGGGAGCAGATTCTGGTAGATCTCGCCGATCAGCTCCGACTCGGGACGGTCGAGCGGGGGATCGCGGAACTTGGTGGTGGTCTCATCCGGCACCGGCGCGTCCGGGTCGGGCTGATACTTGTAGCAGGTCAGCGTCTCCCCTCGTCGCCCGGTGACTGTCCCGGCCGTCATCCGGATGTTCCAGTCGGCGTTGTCGCCGGAGAAGAAGGCGAGGTGGGTGCCGCCGTCGCGCAGCGCCTGCACCCGGTTCACCTCGTTCCAGGTCCAGTACTCGTCGTGCCCGACGAAGAGCAGGGCATGCGGGTTCGGCAGGTCGGCGGTGCTGTCCGCCAGGTCCACGTCCGAGGCGTAGCCTACATCGTACCCGCTCGCCTCCATCCATCGGATCGCGGGCAGGTCGTTGCTCCCGCCGGCCTCGTCGGGGCCGAGCGTCACCGTCATGCCACCTTCATCCAGATAGGGACGGTCGAAGGAGATCTTCGGATAGGTGTAGCGCGTGCTGGTGGGGAGAAAGGAGTAGAAGCTGGCGCCGCCCCACTTGTTGTAGGCCTGCCAGGTGAACTGGTTGATCACGGCGGTGAAGCGATGGGCCTCGCGGGAGCGCAGCACGAACGGATACGACCAGATGTTGCCCCGACCGTCCCGCGCCTTGAGCAGGTAGACGCCGCCGACCCAGTCGGTGGGAATCACCAGCCGGGTGGACACGCGCCAGGGGCAAACCACCACGCCCGCCCACCGGTCGGTGCAGCGCGGCTGCACGCCGCCGGGGATCCCCACGATCGAATCCACCAGTCGTCCGCCCACGCCGCCGTACCACCCGAGCCGGTAGACCTGCAGCAGGAGCTTGGCCGCCACCGAGTGTACGTGGACGTCGAGCGTGTCTCCCGCGCTCACCGCGTAGGGGCTGGCCCATATCGCGAGCAGTGCCGGATTGGGCTTCCCGGTGTCCTTCCACCCCGCGTCGCCCTCGTGCCGGTTCTCCAGCAAGATCGACCCCTGGTTCGTGTCGGTGGCGGCGGGCTTGACCACCACCGGCGGCGCGTCGCTCCCGTCCGTGGGAGCGAGCGGGTCGCTACATCCGGCCGCTGTCAGTGCCAGAGCAGCCGCGGCTCGCCAGCAAAGGCCCCACCGCGGCTTCGGCACTCAGTTCATCCGACCGACGCGTAGGAATCCGCGCGATCGGCGCCGATGGTCCAGTACACCTTCTCCCCAGGAGCGACCAGGAGCTGCGGCGTACGGATCGGCGTTACCGCTCCAATCGGATCGGCCTGCAGCTGCACCCGGCCGTCCGTGCTGTTTGCCCCCTTCGGAAGCATCAGCGTCGCTTGAGTCAGCCCGGTGACCGAGCCGATGAGCACTCGGGTCCCACGGTCCAGCAAGTAGACGTCCATGTCGCTGTAGTTCTGATTGTCGATCTGAACCGGAATCCGATCCTTGTGATCCGCCGACGCTGTGTTTGGTACCGGCGCTGGAGAAGGCGCGGGGTGAGTCCCCGCGCACGCCACCGCCACCCCCAGTAGGCAGGACAGCCCCAGATTGCGTGCCCTCATG
>DASSML010000334.1:0-6149 GCA_035688895.1 Gemmatimonadales bacterium | reverse complement strand
AGGTAGAGTCGGACCTCTTCGGTCTCGTCCGGCAGGAAGCGCCGCTCGAAGAAGACGGACCCACCGGGGTCGCTCCGGAGGCGGAGGGTGAGTCCGCCATCCTCTTCGCGCTCGACCTCCGCCCAGTCCGCCTGCGCGCTGGCGACGACGTCCACGTCCGTGGCGAGCTGCTGGTAGTAGGCCCGGGCCTGGGCCGGCAGCGCATCCCGCCTCGCGATGAGCGCCGTCCGGGTGAAGTCGAGCCACTGGCCCTGGAACGACTGGGGGAGTCCGGCGAGCGCGCTGTCGATCGCGGCGTCGCTGATCCGAACCACGAGGTCGCCGGCGATCGAATCGAAGTCGGCCCAGCTCAGCCCGCTGAGTAGGCGTCGGTCGAGGTCGCGGCCGTTCCAGGTCAGGCCCAGCAGCTTGGGATAGTCAGGCTGAAAGACCACCAGCTTGGGATGCGCCTGGCGGGCGAGCTTCAGGAACAGCCCGTCGTAGCGCACGAATGCCTGGTCCCGGTCGCGCGGGATCGGCCGCCACACCTTGCGGTCTCCGTGGTCGGCGGCGGCCCACTTCCACTGGTCGCGATGCCGGTCCCAGTCTCCCATGAGCTGGTCCATGAGCCGAGCGCGGAGGAAGGCGCGAGCGTCCACCTGGTTGTCGGGGCCGGCGTTGAGGCTGTCGAGCAGCTCGTCGCTGTCCACCACCTCGTCCGCGCGGGCGAAGCCGTCGTCGGGTTTCTCCTCAACGTAGCCCAGCATCCCGGCGAACTCCCTGCGATACTTGCCCAGCGCCCGGTCGTCCGGCATCACCACCAGGGTCGGCGTGACATGGAGGACGCCCGCCGAGCGGAGCAGCCGCGCGGCCACCAAGGGTCCGCCCGGATACCCCGCGCTGGTGGCGTCCTGAATCAGGCGATGGGCCACCGTCTCCCGGAGCATCGGCGGTACGGCCGGCGTTGGATCCTTGTCGAGGGAGCGAAAGACGTAGGTGCGCCCGTCCGCGCCCTTCAGGTCCAGCGAACGGGTCTGCTGCCCGCCGCCGAGCTCGTCGGGCTTGAGTCCGCCGGCGAAGGTGTGGAGATCCAGCACCGGAGCGGTGACCGGCGCGGTCCAGAGGTCCCGATAGTGAGTTCCGAAGAACCTGCGATACAGGCCCCCCCGCTCGTACTGGGGGCCGGGGACGACCCGTCGACTCTCCTCGGCCGGATCGGACAGGGTGTCCTGGGCGACGGCGACGTCCTGGGCTGCGGCGGCCTGCGGGGACGCTGCCACGATGACGAGGAGGAACAAGGGCTTCATAACCCGTCCTCCTGCGTGAGCCAGACCGAATAGACCTCGGCGCTCTCTCCCTTGGCCCGGGTTCCCTCGGGCACCACGGTGGTGACCGAGAGCCGCACCCGGCCGTCGCGGGTGACGTCGAGGCGCATGAACCCCGCCGCCTCACGCGCGAAGAGCGTCCCCTCGATGTTTCGCACCAGGCTGGAATGGCCCAGAATGCCCGCGCCGCTCACCAGCTGGTACGCCGCACGGGTGATGCGTGGCGTCCCCCCCCGGATCACCTGGAGGTTGTGATCGTGTCCCGAGACCATCGCCAGGGGCGGATGGTCCTTGAACGCGTCCTCGAACGCCTGGCGCATCAGAGCGTACTTGTGCCCCGAGATGTCCTGATTGGAGATCCCCGATTGACGGGCCAGCGGATACATCGAGCCGATGATCGGCAGGGGAAGCCACATCCACGACTGCACGTTCCGGAGCGGGAAGATGTGATCGCTCCAGGTGAAGTAGCCGCCGTGCTCGCCGCCGGAGCGAATCGGGTGGTGAGTCAGCACCAGCGCATGGCGTCCGCCCGCGTCGCGCAGCGCACCCCGCAGCGAGTCGGTCACCTCCTGGTAGGTGTGGGTCGGGCAGGGGGCGTCGGGGCCGTACGGCTTGACGTCGTTGTGCACCCACCACTCGCTGTCGAGCACGATCAGCCGGAGGTGCGCGCCCAGGTCCACGACTTCGGGTCCGGGGCAGCCGCCCTTCGGGAGCAGCCGCACGTCCTTGCCCCCGAACTTGGCCACGACGGTGTCCATCCGGCGGATCGAGTTCCAGCCGTCGCGCCCCTGACGATCCCAGTCGTGATTACCCGGAATCAGGAGCCCCTGCGCCTTGCCCCGCCGGATGGCGACCACCTGCGCCCTGATCTTCCGCTCGGCGTCGTCCCGGGTGGGCGAGCCCAGCGGCGGCACCCCTCGGGGGTACACGTTGTCGCCCAGGAAGACGACGTACTGCTTGACCGCGCGCAGCGAATCCGACTGCTTGGCGAGGTCCTTGAGCACCGGCTCGCCGTCGTAGGCCTTGCTGCCGGCGTCGCCGATGAGGAAGAGGGAGACTTCGATGCTGTCCATCGGCGGCACCGGCGCCGGTGCCGCGGTGGCGGGCTCGAGCGCGCGGGAGCACCCCGCCAGGGTGACCGCGGTCGCCACCACCGCCCAGCCCGAGTTACGGCCGCCAGGCATAGGTCGAGAGCGTAGCGTCCTTGCCGGCGCCTTCGTCGCTGATCAACAGCGAGAGATCGGGAGCGATGGCGATGCCCTCGGGCTGGCGGTGGTGCTTGGGGTCGAGCTTGCCGCCGCCGAGCACACGGCCGGCGGCATCCACCTCGGCGTAAGCGTGCTCCGGCCCGGCCAGCAGGAGGTAGGTGCCCGTCCGGGGATGACGGACCATCGCCGAGCCGTGGAACCCCTTGGCTCCGGTGGCCCGCGCGAGGTCGTGTTCGGGAATGACCATTCGCGGCTTGGGCTCGAGCTGCCAGGTCTCGGCGTTCACGCCCAGCACAATAACCGCGTCCCTCCAGCGGCGGCTCAGCACCTCCTTGCAGAGGAGGAGGAACGCGCGGGTCGGCTCGTCCCAGGCGAGTCCCTCGACCTCGCAGGCGCCCTGAAGCTCTTCGGACACGTTGGCGGTGGACACCACGGCGCCGTCGGCGCCCTCACTCCCCGCGACGATCTCGCCGCCGCTGGTCACCAGGTACACCCGGCCGCCTACCACCTGGATGTCCTCGAAGTCACCCTTGAGCACGTGGCCGGCCCGGCCGAACCCGAACTGCTTGACGACCTTGCCCGAGGCGGGATCGAGCTGCCACACGACGGCGTGCTCGTCGCCGTGGGCCAGCAGGCGTCCGTCGGCGGTGAAGGCGATGCCGGAGATTTCCCGTTGCGCCTTGCCCAGGTGCGACTCGGAGGTGGGCTTGGCGTCGAGGGCGTAGTGGGACAGAGCCGGGTCCCTGCCCGCGGCGCCGGCCGTAAGGAGAGCCAAGCCGCACGCCAGGGCAGCGAGTCTCACGTAGCGGTCCCCTGGACCTCCGCCCCCGACTCGCTGGGAGAGTACTCGGCCAGCTGCGGACCGAGCCGGTCGCGCAGCGCACCCAGCAGGGAGTCGGGGCCGCAGCGCTTCTTGAGCCGTACCTGGTAGGTGAGCGTCGGCAAGCCGTCCACTCCGGGGTCGTCCGACTCGAGCCCCCACCGCTTGGTGCAGTCCTCGAGCACGGCTTCGACGGCCCGCCGGGTCTCGACGTCGGCGGCCGCGTGGACCCGCAGGATCCCCTCCCGCTTCGACGGGGGATCCGCTGGCGCGTCCGCGCCTTCGGTGAGCGGCTTCACCTCCTCCGGCCGGAACCATTCGGCCATCGGCGCGGGATGTCGATCGGTTGCCTTGCCCAGCAGCGTCTGCAGCACACCTCCTGAAGCCGGCTGCTCGCCGAGCGCGATGTCGGCGATCACCGGCTGACTGACCTGCCACTTCCAGAGCGCCACGACCACCAGATTGTACAGGCCCGAGAGCGCGGCCGACGCCTCCAGTGCGCCGACACCGGCGCCCAGACCGACCGCGATGGCGATGAACACGTACATCGCATCCTTGGTGTCGTCCAGCGAATTGCGGAACCGCACCAGACCGGCGATGCCGGCAAGGCTGAAGGCGATGGCCAGGCTGTCCTGTACGATCACCAGGATCGCCGCAACCGCGATCGGCAGCAAGGTGATGGTGGTGACCACCGAGTGGTCCACCTTGCGGCGCTCGCGCGTGGCCACGTAGGCCCACGCGATCGGCAGCATGAGCAGCAGGGCGCCGGCCATCGCGACCACCGCGACCAGCCATCCCCGGCCACCCCACGCGGCGCTCTGCACCGCGCTGCCGAGGGACTTCTCGCCGATGGCGGAGAGGCGGTCCTCCAGGGTGGGTGGACCACTGAACCCGCGGGTGATCCGGGCCAGGGCGACCACGGCCGCGATGACCGCGACCTGGAACAACGCGAGCCACGCCAACCGTGGCTTCGGAACGTTTCCCCCGTGGGGCAACTCGGAAGCGTGGCTTGCGCCCATGATGCGCGATCCCTCCAAGGAGGTCAGGTCTACCTACCCCGTCAGCGAACCGCCGATTGCTGCGAACAGAAGCGAGGCCAATTTACTGCCCGCATGAGGATTAGACTGTGGCAACTGTCACGAGACAGATGCGGGTAGTCGCACGCTAAACGAGAGAGTCGAGCCCGATTCGTTGCACAGTGAAACATGGGCGGCACTGCCCGCCGCTCGTATCTTTGGGCCGAAAACTCTTGGAGTCGTCATGCCGAAAGCCTGCCGGTTCTCTCTCGGTGGCATGGTCCGCCTCGGCGCCGCGCTGGTGTTGGCGGCGGCAGTGGTCCCGTCTCGTGTCGCCGCCCAGGCGGCGCGGCAGGATTCGCTGGTGCCGGGCTCTACCGTCCGGATCGCGGCTGGGCCGGAGTATGAAGCCGGATTCTTCCACCGCTTCTTCTTCGGCACCCGCTATCGCAAGCTCTGGGCGACCCCGATCGAAGTCCCGGTGCTCGATCTCGACACCTTCGCCGGTGGGCTGCGAGCGACGCGAAAGGGCGGGGGAGAACAGACCAAGTCGCTGCGGCTGCAGGGCGCCGACGGCAAGGAGTACAGCTTCCGGTCGGTGAACAAGGATCCGTCGGGCGCGCTCCCGCCGGAGCTGCGTGGTACCGCCGCCGCCGACATCGTCCAGGACCAGACCAGCGCGGCCCATCCGGCGGGTGCTCTCATCGTGGCGCCCATTCTCCAGGCCACCGGCGTCCTGCACGTCGAGCCGCTTCTGGTGGTCATGCCCCTGGACTCATCCCGGCTGGGCCAGTTCACCGCCGAGTTCGCCGGGATGCTGGGAACGATCGAAGAGCGGCCGGAGGATGTGGACGGCTCGACGGGCTTCGCCGGCGCGGATGACATCATCAGCACGGAGAAGCTGCTCCAGGAGCTGCGCGAGAGTCCCAGCGACCTGGTGGACGCGCGGGCGTATCTCTCCGCCCGCCTCCAGGACATCTATCTGGGGGACTGGGACCGCCACCGCGACCAGTGGCGATGGGCGCGCTTCGGGGACGACAAGCCCCGCCGCTGGGTCCCGATTCCGCGCGATCGCGACCAGGCGCTGGCCCGCTACGACGGATTCCTGCTCCAGTTCGCCCGGGCGAGCACGCCGCAGCTGGTCCGGTTCGGCCCCAAGTACGCCGGCATGCTGGGCCAGACGTGGAATGGTCGGGAGATCGATCGCTGGTTTCTCACCGGACTGGAGCGGCCGGTCTGGGATTCGATCGCCCTTGCGCTCCAGGCCAAGCTGACCGACTCGGTCATCGCCGCCGCGGTGGCGGCGATGCCCCCCGCGTATCAGCCGCTCGATTCGGCCTGGCTCAACCACGCGCTGCGCGAGCGGCGGGACAACCTTCCCGAGGCGGCCGAGACATTCTACCGCCATCTCGCCGGCGAAGTCGACATCGAGGCGACGGACAAGGACGAGCTGGTGACCGTGACTCGGCACGACGGCCGATACACCACGATTACCGTCGCCCGGGTGGAGAAGGACGGCACGGTGGATGCGCCCTACTTCGAGCGGCGCTTCGATCACAACGAGACCAAGGAAGTGCGCCTCCACCTTGCCGAGGGCGACGACCGGGTGGTGGTGCGGGGGCCGGGAGGAGGCGGGGTCCGGATCCGGGTGCTGGCCGACGGTGGGGCCGATTCGCTGGCCGACTCGTCCCGGGGAGGCCGGGTGAAGCTCTACGCGCAGGACAGCAACGACGGCACCGCGCCGGGGACCGATGTGAAGGTCGATCGGAAGCCCTACGAGCCCAAGTCGCCCGCCCCGCGC
>DASSML010000333.1:0-5763 GCA_035688895.1 Gemmatimonadales bacterium | reverse complement strand
CATCGCGATGCGCGCGCTGCGCTGGCCGGACGCCTTCCCCAAGGAAGACATCGCGGTGCGCCGCGCCCTCGGCGACGTCACTGCGGACGAGGCCGAGGCGCGGTCGCAGGGCTGGCGACCGTGGCGGAGCTATGCGGTGCTCTACCTCTGGCGGATGCCGCGGCCGGTCAACCCTGCCCGTCCAGCGGCCGGGCCTCGGCCTCGCACTCGAAGGCCGGCCAGTGCACTCGGTGCAGCTCCATGAACTGGTGGGCGATCTCCCGCGCCTGCGCCTCGGTCTCCACCTCGATCATGGCATAGCCGCCCACTACTTCCTTCGTCTCCATGAACGGCCCATCGGTCGTGGTCAGCTTGCCCTTGCTGCTCCGAATCCGGAACCCGTCCTTGGTGGGCCTGAGCCCGGCGGTGTCCTTCAGGGTTCCGTCCTGGAAGCCCTTGGCCACGAACTCACCCATGGCGTCCATGAGGGCCTGAGGAATGGGCTCGTTGCGGGAGCTTTCGGAATGCTTGATGAACATCAGGTACTTCATGGCTCGAGATCCTCGATCAGAGTGAATACCAGGTGTGGCCCAGGCCCTTCCTTCCATCACTGGTCGTCCGGGCACGGCTGATTTCGACAGAATGAGCCAACCCGATGTCCGCCAACACGATTGGCGGCCACTCCGGCATCGCGCCTTGTCATTCCACGGGTTGGTAGGTCCCGAAGTACCATACGTGGCCGTCCAGGTCACGGGCGGCGAACTCGCGGCTTCCGTAGCTCGTGTCCGCGAGCGGCCGGACGATCTCCGCTCCGGCGGCAGCAGCCCGCGCGTAGTGAGCGTCCAGGTCCTGCACGTACACGTAGATGCTGAAGCCGAGCGTATCCTCAGGACCCGAGCCCATCATGAGGATTCCCGGACCCAGCTTGAGCTCGGCATGAAGCAGCTTGCCGGCGTCATCGGTGTAGACCGCGTGCCGGGCGAAGCCGAAGGCGCGCTCGAGCCAGTCCATGGCCCGATGCTCGTCGCGGAAGCGGAGAGCCGGGAAGAGATTGGGTCGCGCCGCCACGTGGCCGTTCGAAGCCCGCGGCGTCTGCCCCAGGTCGTGGCCCAGCAGCCACTCGTGCCCGAACGGGTCCCGGATGCGGCACTGACGCTCCCCGTGATCGCAGTCGGCCGGCGCGCGCACCATCGTCGCCCCGGCTTGGACGGCGTCCGCCGCAAGCAGATCGACGTCGTCCACGTGCAGGTGCAGCGCTGTCCCGGTGCCGCCGTGGGCCAGCGGACTCAGGATGCCGAGCTCGGGGTACTCGTCCGCCAGCATGATCGTCATCGGTCCGACCCGCAGTTCCGCGTGACCGATGCGTCCCGTGTCGGCATCGGTCATTCGGAAGATTTCGTCCGCCCCGAACACGGTCCGGTAAAAGTTCATGGCGCCCGCGGCCCCGCGGACGATGAGGTAGGGAGAGGCCTCGCGAATGTGTGGCATGACTCGACTGCTCCGGAAGGGGGTCGAGCCAAAGGTGGCAAGGCGGAGCGGCGCGGTCTTGGAAAAAATCCCCGGTCTCAGGCCGGCTCGGGGAGACTCATGCTGTTGGGAAAGCGCCGCGCGGCCAGGAACTCACCCGGCGTCAGCCGTGCCATCCGGCGGAACTCGGCGTTCATGTGGGGCTGATCGTAGAAGCCGGCCTCCAGCGCCACGCCGGCGAGCGACGCGCCCGGCCGGCTCAGCAGCGACAGCGCGCGGGCGAACCGGTGAATCTGCGCGTAGCGCTTGGGGGTCACGCCCACCTGCTCCCGGAACAGGCTCACAAGCCGAGCGTCGCTGAGTCCGGCCTCGAGGCGCAACGGCCCGATCGGCCGGCTCCCCGCCGTCGCGGCGATCCGTCGGGCCATCCGATGAGCGGCGGGGTCGAGCCGGAACCGGTCGGCGCGGAGACGCCCGGCCAACCAGCCGACGGCGCGGCGCACGCGCTCGATACCGCTCGGCGCGTCGTGGCAGCGCTCCGCCAGCTCTGACGCGACCGGGCCGAGCACCCTCTCCAGATCGGTGGTAGTGTCGGCGAGCTCGGCTAAGGGGTGACGCAGCGCGACCCAGGCGCCGGCCGGATGCAGTCGCACGCCGAGCACCCGGCAGCGGCGCCGGGGGGCCTGGACCACGATCGGCGCGGAGAAGACCCCGGTGACGCAGGTGACCGGGGTCAAGACGCACCTGCTGTCGAGCACGTCGTGGTAGCGGTCGTCGAGCTGGACGATCAGCTCGACCAGTCCGTTGGGGAACACGCGCTCCTGCGGCGCCGCCGCCATCCCGTCGAAATCCCAGACCCGCTCGACCGCCCAGGCGAGTGGATCCTGGGGCCCTGGCCGCCACTCGGTGTGCACCCAGCGCCCGAGGTCGGTGTCGATGTACTGGGAGGCGATGGTCATGTCGCCCAACCTACCCGTCTCGTAGCGACCTCGGCTAGACCAGAACGCCCGCCGCCAGCTCGTAGGACCGCAGCCGCGCGGAGTGATCGTAGATCTGCGAGGCCAGCATCAGCTCGTCCGCGCCGGTCTTCGCCACGATCCCCTCCAGCCCTCGCCGCACCGTCTCCGCCGATCCCACCACCGTATACGCCAGCGTCTCCTCGATCAGGTGCACGTCCACCGGGCTCAGTCGCTCGAGGAACCGCTCGTCTGGCGGCGGCAGCTTGCCGGGCCGGCCGCGACGCAGGTTCACGAAGGCCTGCTGCAGCGAGGTGAACAGCCGCCGCCCCTCCTCGTCCGACTCCGCCGCGAACACGTTCACCCCCAGCATCGCGTACGGCCGGTCGAGCTGTTCCGAGGGCCGGAAGCGCTCCCGGTAGATCGCGAGCGCCTGATCCAGCGCCGCCGGGGCGAAGTGGGATGCAAACGCGAACGGCAACCCCAGCTCGGCGGCGAGCTGTGCGCCGAACAGACTCGACCCCAGGATCCAGACAGGGACCTCGAGACCTTCGCCGGGCACCGCACGCACTCCGTGCACCGAGCCGGCCGAACGGAAGTAGTGCATCAGCTCCACTACGTCATCCGGAAAGTGTTCCGCGGCGAGCGGGTTCCGCCGGAGTGCGCGGGCGGTGAGCTGATCCGAGCCGGGCGCGCGGCCCAGCCCCAGGTCGATCCGCCCCGGGTAGAGCGAAGCGAGCGTCCCGAACTGCTCGGCGATGAGCAGCGGCGCATGGTTGGGCAGCATGATTCCGCCGGCGCCGACGCGGATGGTCGAGGTACCCTGGGCGACATGGCCGATCACCACCGCCGTCGCCGCGCTGGCGATGCCGGGCATGCCATGATGCTCCGCGAGCCAGAATCGGTGGTAGCCCAGACGCTCCGCCAGGCGAGCCAGGTCGAGCGAGCGGTGGAACGCGTCCGCCGCGTCCCCGCCCTCGACGATGGGGGCGAGGTCGAGCACGGAAAGGGGAACCACCTAGACCGACCGGGCCGAGACGGCCGGCGCCTGTTCCGGCTGCACGGCCTCGGCCGCCAGCAGCGCCCGCACCCGTGGGATTACCTCGCGCCCATACAGCTCGATGCTGCGGAGCATGCGCTCGTGCGAGAGTGTGCCCGCGCTGTACTTGAGGTCGAACCTGGATGCGCCGAGATCGCGCACCGTGGCCGCGATCTTCCGTGCGACGGTATCCGGCGCGCCGACGTAGAGCGAGCCCTCTGCGATCTCATGCTCGTACTCCGCCCGGCTGATCGGGGGCCAGCCCCGCTCCCGGCCGATGCGGTCGCGCATGACCCGGTGGGCCGGCCAGAGCTGCTCTCGCGCCTCGTCGTCGCTGTCGGCGATGTAGCCTGGAGAATGGACACCGTGCGGGAGCCGCTCGTGCCCGAGCTGGTCCAGCGCCCGGTGATACAGCTCGACGTATCCGGCGAACCGCCGCGGATCGCCGCCGATGATCGCGAGCGTGAGCGGGAAACCGTATCGCGCGGCCCGCACCACCGACTCCGGGCTTCCGCCCACGCCGACCCAGGTGCTGAGCGGCGGCTGCTCCACCGGCGGATGCACCCGCACTCCCTCGACCGGCGGGCGCACGCTGCCCTTCCAATGCACCGGCTGGCCGGCGCGATCGGCGTCCCGGATCGCGGCGAAGAGGGCGAGCTTCTCCTCGAAGAGCTCATTGTACTTGTCCAGCGAATAGCCGAAGAGCGGGAACGACTCCGTGAACGAGCCCCGGCCCAGGATCACCTCGGCCCGGCCGCCGGAGACCGCGTTCAGCGTGCTGAACCGCTGGTAGACCCGCACCGGATCGTCGGTGCTGAGGACAGTGACCGCGGTCCCCAGCCGGATGCGGCCGGTGCGGGACGCGATGGCCCCCAGGAGGACCTCGGGGGCGCTGATGGCGAAGTCGGGCCGGTGGTGCTCGCCGACCCCGAAGAAGTCGATGCCGACCCGGTCCGCCAGCTCGGCCTCGGCAACGACGTCGCGGAGCACCTGGGCGTGCGGCTTGGGTCCGCCGTTGGCGTCGGTGGTGACGTCGCCGAAGGTGTCGAGGCCCAGCTCTAGAGGTGTCATGGGCACCTAACCGACGGACCGGCACCACGGTTCCCGGCGAGCGTTCGCGCAGATGCTCACCGTGGCGCGCACGCAAGACAAGCGGGTGGCCGCCGAGAGCCTTCTCGTCGCGGCCTCCATCTCTCACGCCGAGGGTGACACCCCCCGAGCCGTCGAGGCATTCGAGGCGGTACTGCGGGAATACGGCTGGTACGACGGCACGCCGGGTTGCAGCAGCCGGACAGCGCCCGGCACTACGCAGGGGCCGCGCTCGCGGCGCTGACCGTCGGGGCGGGCAACGCGAGCCCGCTCACCGCCGAGGCCCAGACGCTGGTGGATTCGCTTACCCCTGATCGTTACACCCGCATGGTCCACCGAATTGTCGCGTACCGGCGCGTCGTGTGACCAATCTCACGGTACCACCCCTGTATGGCCGCTAGGCTCCACTCGTTGCAGCCTATCCGCCGAGTTCCCGACCGAACTTCCGGTCGAGATGTGCGGGCACTGAGGCAGACGCGGTCCGGCTCGAGCTGGTGCACCGGGCCACCCATCTCTTCGAAGAGCCGGGTGCCCTGGAGACCGTGGCCCGGCTGGCCGGCGAATGGTTCGTGCGCCACCTGGGTGCCACCGAGGGCGGCGTGGAAGACGACGAGTGGCTCAGTCATGGAGGACATCATGCCGGAACGTGAGACGGTGGAGCGGGCGCGCGAGGACGCGCGCGAGGGGAAGTCACCCTCCACCCAGGCCGGAGAGTTCGTGCGGGAGGAGATCCATCACGTGCGCGAAGGGAAACACGGGGCGCGCTCGCCCGAGCAGGCGATCGCCATCGGGCTCTCCAAAGCGCGGCGCGCAGGAGTGAAGGTGCCGCGAAAGAAAGGCGGGTCCACTCGCTCGGCGAGCCGGACCGCGAAGAAGCGGAGCAAGCCGTCGGCGAAACGGTCGCGCGCGGTGCGCGGCGCGCTCAAGCGCGAGGGCCGCTCGGCCGGGACGAAGAAGGCACTCGGCCGGCACGCACGGAAGGCCGCCCGGTCCCGAACCGCGGCGAGCCGCTCGGCGTCCGCCAAGAAGGCGGCGCGGACCAAGGGTCCGGCCCGACGCAAGGCCGCGGCACGCAAGGCGGCGAGGACGAGGGCGAGGAAACGGTAGCGCCCTCGCCGCTATCGGCTCTCGATCACGTCCCCCGAGTCGATCCGCACCCTGCCGGTTTCCGCCGCGCGGCTCCCGGCACGTGCTACCCGCACGAAGGTCGACGGCAGCCCGTCCGCGTCGTAC
>DASSML010000332.1:0-5109 GCA_035688895.1 Gemmatimonadales bacterium | reverse complement strand
CTCCGGCCGGGACGCTCGCGCAGGGTCTGCCTGCCTTCGCCCCCATCAACCCGCTGGCGGCAGGCCGCACGCCCCTGTCGTTCGAGCCGTTCCGGCCCTATGAGGCCGGCCACTGGGGCCTCACCGCCGACCTGTCCTACGCCTCGACCATCGAGTCCAACAGCACTGCTGCCGCGTTCTACCTGCTCGACAGCGAGATCCTCCGGGTCCGGCTCGGCGTTACCCGCGACCTGAGCCCCCACACGTTCGTGCTGGCCGACGCCGAGCTCCTCGGCGCGTACTCCGGGTTCCTCGACGGCTTCCTCGACTGGTACCACGGATTGCTCGGCCTCAACATCCCCGAGCGCGAGCGTCGCCCGCACGACGAGTTCCGCTACTTCGTCGACCTGCCCGGCGAGGCGCCCCTCCGTGGGCAACCCGATGACGCCTTTCTAGGCGACATGCGACTCGGGGTAGGGGTCCGGGTGCATCCGGCCGTGCAGAGCGTCGCGGTCGTGACCCTCCCGACGTCAACGGGACCGGAAGGCTACGGGCGGGGCGTGGTGACCGCGGGTCTCCTCAACACTGCGCATCTGTCGCTCTCGTCGAGGCTGATCGGGGAAGGGAGTCTGGGGCTGGGATTCGCCCCCAGTCACGGAACGCTGGCGGAGAGCCAGCACGAGCTCATGGCCTCGGGAAGCGTCGGCGCGCGGTTCCGGCTCTTTGGCCGGCAGTCGCTCTACGGAAACGTCTTCTACCACACGCCCTACTATCATGATACCCGGATGCCCGCGCTCGATCGGTACGATCTGGCGTTGGACTTCGGAGTGCTCATCGGGTCGGGCCCAGGGCCCGAGTGGCGCATCGGCATGACCGAGGACCTCAAGCCGAGCGGCCCCGCGGTGGACCTGATCTTTCAGTTCGGAGGGAAGTTCTGAACCGCTAGGACCCGCCACCACCGCCGGGAGCGCCGCCCGCCTGCGCGCCGGCTCCCGCGCCCGTCCCGAAGAGAAACTGATCCATGTGCTTGAGCAGGAACTCCCGGGCCTTGGGGTCCCGGAGGTTCAGCCCGTAGTGGTTGATGAGCTGCTGCTGGTACTTGGTCCACTCTGCCCAGCAGGTCCCGCATATCTGTTCGTAGACCCGCCGGCCCGTATCGCTGGGAAAGGGCTGGAAGGCCATCCCTTCCCGGGTCTGCCCGCACCGACGGCACTGAACCATGGTCGCCATGAGGGGAAGATAGGCCGCCTTCGGAATGTGATCCAGTGTACGGTGGGGCCTCGGGTTAGGGCCTACTATCCGAGTCAGGGCCCGAGCCGCCGGAGGTGGTGCTCATCCCTCCGGAGCCACCGGGCGCCGCTTGCGGTGCCCAGCGCCGTGCCGATGCCGAACACGAGCGTGGTGCCAAGCGTCACCATGGGAAGGAGAGCCAGGGGCCAGGCTGCCAGCGCGGCCAGGACCCCGGCTACGAAAGGCGCCAGCGGTGACTGGACCGCGTCCACGAACCTGAGCCGATGGTGAACGAAGCCACGGGCAAGGAGATAGCCGGCCAGGCCGGCAGCCAGGGTCAACGCGAGCTGTATCATGACGCCACTCCGAATGAAGGCCAGACGGTCGCGTTCCAGTACGGAACGATCGGGGCGAAAGATTCATACGGGGCCGGCGATTCCGGGAGGAAAGCTCCGATGCTAAAGCATCCGACAATCAGGGTACCGGACATCGGTCTCATGGACCATGCCTGGGACCTGCTCGGCGAGTGGCAGGCCGAATTCGAGCTGCCCGATGCCGATTCTCCGGTCCGAGGGAAAGTGACATTTCGCAGCTGGACCGACGCTGAGCTGCAGCTCGACCCGATCGAGGCGGCGATCGCGGGGATTCCATCGAACGTGTCGCTGGAGCGGGCCAGTGAGGTGCACCTGACCGACGCGGGTGGCGGCGCGCTCCAGTGGGTGCTTCATGCGCCCAGCACCAACTGGTCGCTGCAGGCCACCATGTGGCCCGGGTCGCTGCACCTGTTCGTGAGTGATGCCGAGGACGAGGACGAGCAGATCTATCGAGCGCGGGCCACCCGGAACCGGGAGTACTACCTGCGCAAGTACCCCATGGTGTGACCCTGCTACTTTGCGGTTATGACCATTCGTACCCTGAATATTCCTCTCAAGGGCTTCGGCGCTCCCTCGACGGACGCCGAGGTCCAGCTCGCCGTGCTCGACCCGGGCGACCGGATCAAGCGGGCGGCGGTGGTGTTCTTCGCCTTCATCCTGATAGCCGTGGGCGCGATTCCGATTCCGCTGGTGCACCTCGTCATGGTACCCCTGGCCCTGCTGCTGGCGTTCGGATTCGGCGCCAACCGGCTGCGTCAGCGGGAGATCTTCCGCCACGTGGAAGGTCGCTGCCCCTTCTGCGGCACGGAGCAGACCTTCACGGTGATGGGCCGGTTCCACCTGCCCAAGCGGCTCCACTGCGGCAATTGTCAGCGGGAGCTCGAGCTTACCAGCTGAGGACGGCGCTTCCCCAGAGAAAGCCGGAGCCGAACGCGGTGAGTGCCACCAGATCCCCAGGGCCGACCCGGCCGGCGCGGACGCACTCGTCGAGGGCGATCGGTATGGTGGCGGCGGTGGTGTTGCCGTAGACCTGGATGTTGTTGTACACCTGATCGTCCCGGAGCTCGAGCTCGCGCTGCATCATTTCGGCGATCCGCAGGTTGGCCTGATGGGCCACCAGCAGGCGGAGATCGGCCGGCCTCCGGCCCACCTTGGCGAGGGCGGCCCGTACCGACTCCGGCATCCGGGCCACCGCGTGGCGGAACACCTCCCGTCCATCCATCTCCAGGAAGTGCCGGCCCGACTCGATCTGATCGGCGGACATGCGCGGGTGGTACATCGAGCCGGGGCAGTCTACCCAGAGCTTCTCGGCGTACTGCCCGTCGCTGTGGAGGTCGAAGGCGAGGATACCGCGGGCGTCGTCGTCCGACGGCCCCAGGATCGCGGCCCCGGCGCCGTCGGCGAAGATGACGGCGGTGTTCCGCCCCCGGGTGCTCACGTCGAGCGCGGTGGACTGCACCTCCGCGCCGACCACCAGGACGCGGCGATAGAGCCCGGTGCGGATCCACCCGTCCGCCACGGCCAGGGCGTACACGAATCCGCTGCACTGGGTGCGGATGTCGATCGCCGGAATGGGTCCGGCGCCGAGCTCGCGCTGGAGATAGACCCCGTTACCCGGGGCAAAATGATCGGGCGTGGAGGACGCGTAGACGATCGCCTCGACCTCCGCCGGCGCGATACCAGCGGCCTCGATCGCGCGCGTGCTCGCGGTGAGCGCCAGCTGGCTGCCGGTCTCGCCCTCACGCACCCAGCGCCGCTCCCGAATGCCGGTCCGCTCCCGGATCCACTGGTCGCTGGTGTCCATGAGCTGGGAGAGGTCGTCGTTGGTGACGACCCGGTCGGGCACGGCGAGGCCGGTGCCCAGGAAGCGGCTGAGCGGCATCAGGACGTCCGGGACTGGGGCGGGGGAATGATATCCCGGCGGCCCCGTTCGCGCGCACGCAACGCGAGGGGGATGCCCCATATCCAGACCAGCCAGGAGAGCGTGAGGGAGACGGTCATTCCGCGCCAGGTCTCCCACACGACGCCGAGCGGGGTGAGCAGAGAGGGCCACGCCGAGTCGGCGCGGAGGCGGTGGCGCTCGACTATCTGCACCGATTCCACCCCCTGGTCGAGCCGCGTGAAGATGCGCTGGCAGAGGGTGGCGGGGTTGGTCTGCCAGGAGGGGACCGGCACCAGATTCCAGACCATGCTGGTGGCGCCCCAGCCGTGGTGGTCGCTCACGCCGACCACGAAGCGTCCGGTCCGACGGGCCAAGGCGACCACGCTGTCGCGGCGGGCTCGGGACAGCTCGTTGGCCTTGGGGCTCGCGTTCACGATCTCGAAGCCGTCGAGCCCCGCGGCGACCAGGCTGTCCAGCCGCTCCCAATGGTTCAGCTCGTACTCCGGCAGCGAGGCCACCGAGCGGGCGTGGTAGGCCGAGTCGCTCACGGCGAGCAGGCGGGTCAGGCCGCTCCAGTCCCGACTGTAGGGGTCGCGATCGACCGGCAGGGTGTCGCCCAGGAGTACGATGTGGGCCCGCCAGGCGCTGACCTCGATGCCGGGACAGCGGAGCGGCAGCCCCGCCACCGCTGCCGGAGGCGCGATCGTATTGTGGTCGGTGACGAAGACGGCGTCGAAGCCGGCGCGGCGGTGCCAGGCGAGATTGGCTGGTACGCCGAAGCCGGACATGAGGGTGCCGCGCACGTCATGAGAGACGTTGGTGTGGCTGTGAAAGTCCACCACTGCCCGGTCGGGACCCGCGCCCACCAGCGCCAGCATCGGCCGGTGCCAGAGGATGCCGAGCGCCAGAAAGAGGGCGAAGCCGGCCAGGCTCGCGCCGAGCACGCCGAGTTCCCGCAGGGGGCGCACCGGTCGGCGGAGCGCCAGCCGGCCCAGCCGCCAGAGCAGGTAGATCAGGGCGGTGCCGAGCAGGAACCCGTGCAGCCGGGTCATGCTGAGCATCGAGGCCCCGTCCCAGATCGAGAAGAGGGGCCCGAAGACGAGATACAGAGGCGGCGCCTGAAGGTGCAGGCCACCCGGCAGCGCCCCCCCGACCGGATCGATCAGCGGCGGCGCCGCGAAGACCCGGGCCGCCAGCAACGCGGTGGTGAGCGCGAGCGGGATCCGGAAGCGTGGGGCGGGTCGGGTCATGGGCCGGGAATATACCCGCGGGCTCGCGGCCCGGGGCGCAAGCGAGGAGGATGGCGTGATCGATGACGATCGGCTGGACGAGGAGTTTCCCCTGGGCGACGGCACCGCGGACACCGAGGCGGTGGTCCACTGCCCCTACTGCGGCGAGGCGAGCGAGATCTCGCTCGATCCCGGCGGGGGAGCGACTCAGGAGTATGTGGAGGACTGCCCAGTGTGCTGTCGGCCGTGGACGGTATTCGTCAGCTATGCGCCCGACGGGGCGGCCGAGGTGAGCCTGGCGCCCGAGGACGAGAGCTGAGGGTCAGACGCCGCCCAGCCAGGGATAGCCCTGGTCTTCCCAGTAGCCGCCGTGCCGCTCGGCAGTGAGGGTCATGGCGCTCAGGTACTTGGTGAG
>DASSML010000331.1:0-7425 GCA_035688895.1 Gemmatimonadales bacterium | reverse complement strand
GGCTCACACTGCCGCGGGCTCAGAGCGTCGCCGATTGGGTGGT
Source organism: Gemmatimonadales bacterium (assembly GCA_035688895.1). Classification (GTDB taxonomy): domain Bacteria; phylum Gemmatimonadota; class Gemmatimonadetes; order Gemmatimonadales; family GWC2-71-9; genus CAVVWJ01. The sequence continues at coordinate 7,382 of DASSML010000331.1, read as the reverse complement.
GCCGGTGCTGCGCCCCTGGGCCCGGGTGCTGGCGCTGGTCCTGCCCGCGCGGGCGGCCAGTCGTCCCACCGACCTGCGCTCGATCTGGCGTGAGGGGGCCGCCGTGGGCCTCCGGGCGGACGACGAGCTGGTGATGGTCGGCGGGGTGATGGCCTTCAGCGTCCGCCCGGTGCGCGAGGTGATGACGCCGCGCACCGACCTCGTGGCGGTGGAGGAGCATGCCGACCTGGCCGACATCCGGATGGTCTTCGCCCAGAGCGGCTATAGCCGGATCCCGGTCTACCGGGGCAACCTGGATGAGATCGTGGGCATGCTCCACGCGTTCGATCTCTTCAAGCTCCACCCCGGCGACCCGCTGCCGGTGCGCCCCGTGGCGGTGACGCCGGCCAGCCGCGCCTGTGGCGACCTGCTGCTCGACATGCAGCGGGAGCGGCGGCACCTGGCCGTCGTGCTCGACGAGTTCGGCGGCACCCTCGGCATCGCGACGCTGGAAGACCTGCTCGAGGAGCTGGTGGGCGAGATCTTCGACGAGCACGACGACGAGGTTCGAGCCGTACCTCCGGATGGTTCGACCATCTTCGAGACCGACGGCAACGTGTCGCCCGAGGCGATCGAGGAGCGCTTCGGCGTCGAGCTCCCACCCGCCCGGTCCACCACCGTCGGCGGCCTGCTGGTCGAGTGGGCCGGCCGGATCCCCAACGCCGGCGACCGGTTCCTGGTCCGCGGGCTCGAATTCGACGTCCTCGAAGCTTCGCCCACCCGGGTAGAGCGGCTGGTCATCCGCGCCGGCGCGACCGCGCCGGTGCCGCTGTCGCCCGGGGGCCCATGAGCGATCAGGCCGAAGAGCGCATCGAGCGGATGGTCGAGCTGGCGCGAGCGGGGGACCTGAGCTCCTTCGTCCGCGAGGCGCACGACTACGAGGCCGCCGACCTGGCCGACGTGCTGGGCCGGTTGGAGGAGTCCGAGCGCGTCGCCGTGGTGCGGGCGCTCCCGCCCGAGCTTTCCAGCCAGGCGCTGGCCGAGATGCCGGAGGACGCGCACGCGGAGGAGACGCTCGCGGCGCTGGATCCGGAGCAGGCCGCGGAGATCGTCGAGGAGCTGGAGGACGACGACGCCGCCGACATCCTCCGCGAGCTCGACGCGGAGACCAAGGAGCACATCCTCCAGGCGGTCGAAGACCGGATCGAGGTGGAGCGGCTCCTCCGCTACGACGAGGAGACCGCCGGCGGCCGGATGACCACGCACCTGGTCACGGTGCGGGACATCGCGACCACGACGGAGGCGCTGGACGAGATCAGACGGCAGTCCGAAGAGGTGGAGGAGTTCTACCAGGTGTTCGTGGTGGACGGCCAGCGGCGGCTGGTGGGCGTGCTGCCCTTCAAGGCGGTGGTGGTGAATCGCCCGGACCGCATGGTGCGGGAGTACATGAGCGAGGCGGACATCGTGGTCCGCCCCGAGACCGACCAGGAGGAAGTGGCCCGGCTGATGGCCCGGTACAACCTGCCCAGCGTCGCGGTGGTGGACGAGGGTGGACGACTCCTGGGCCGGGTCACCATCGACGACGTGATCGACGTCGTCGAAGCCGAATCCACCGAGGACCTGCTCAAGTTCGGCGGCGTCTCGCCCGACGAGGAGCTCGCCGCCCCCTGGACCGACGCGGTACGCAGCCGGCTGCCCTGGCTCACCGTCAATCTGCTCACCGCGTTCCTGGCCGGCGGAGTGGTATACCTCTTTCAGGAGACCGTGCAGCGCACCGTCGCCCTCGCGGTGTGGATGCCGGTGATCGCGGGCATGGGCGGCAACGCGGGCACTCAGGCGCTGGCGGTGACGGTGCGCCGTCTCGCCCTGGGGCTCATCCCCTCCGACCGGCTCGTCCGTGTGGTAGGGAAGGAGGTGTTGGTCGGCATCACCAACGGCCTCGCGATCGGGATTCTGGTGGGGATCGTGGCCTCGCTGCTGGGCGAAGGTCCGGGGCTCGGAATGGTGGTGTTCCTCGCCATGACCGGCAACCTCCTCGTCGCCGGCTTTGCCGGCGCCTTCATTCCAGTGGTGCTGGAGCGCTTCGGCGTCGATCCCGCGATCGCCTCCTCGATCTTCGTCACCACCTTCACCGACGTATGCGGCTTCCTGCTGCTCCTCGGGCTGGCGGGATGGCTGCTCTTCTGACTCCCCCGTAGATGCGGGCCCTGGTCGTCTTCCTGCGCCTGGCCCCCTTCGTGCTCGCCTTCGTCTGGGACCGGCGGCGATTCCTCATCGTGGGCCGGCCCCGCCGGCCGAACGAGGCGCGGCATCGGCGGCGGGCCGAGCGGCTCACCCGCACGCTGGCGGAGCTGGGTCCCACCTTCATCAAGCTGGCGCAGGTCTTCGCCGCGCGGGCCGACATCCTGCCGGAGCCCTACCTCGGCGCGATCGGCACGCTCACCGACCAGGTACCCCCGTTGCCCGACGGCGTGGCCGAGAGCGTGGTCCGGGCCGAGCTGGGCGACGAGGTCGGCCGCCTGTTCGACCGGTTCGACCGTGAGCCGCTCGCCGCGGCCTCGCTCGGACAGGTGCACCGGGCGTCCTACCAGGGCCGCGAGGTGGTGGTGAAGGTGCTCCGCCCGGGCGTGGACGAGCTGGTGCGGCGCGACCTCGACGTCTCCTTCCGCATCCTGTTCCTGCTCAACCTGCTCTTTCCCAATCATCACAGCCGCGCGATCACGGCGATCGTGAGCGAGTTCAGCCGCCGGATCTCCGGGGAGCTCGACTTTCGGGAGGAGGCCCGTCACGCGGCCACGCTGCGCCGCAACTTCGCCGACGTGCCGAGCGTCGTGGTGCCGGAAGTCGTGAGCGAGCTCACCCGACACCGGGTGCTGGTGCTGGAGTATATGGAGGGCACCCGGATCGACCGGCTGCACGAGCGGCTCGCCAGCGGCGAGCTCCGGCTCGATGCCCTCATGACGATTCTGGTCGAGCTCTATCTCAAGATGATGCTGGAGGACGGCGTCTTTCACGCCGACCCGCACGCCGGCAACCTGCTGGTGGACCCGGCCGGCCGCATCGTCCTGCTCGATTTCGGCATGGTGCTGGAGGTGGAGCGGGAAACCCGGCGCCGCCTGGTGCAGACGGTGCTCGCCGCCGCCCGTCAGGACGTGGACGGAGTGATCAACGGCTTCTACGAGCTCGGGATCCTGGATCCCGACGTGGACCGCGGCACGGTGCGCGATGCGGCCCAGAGCATGATGGCCATCGGTCTCCGGGACGACGTGTCGCCCCGGCAGATCCAGCGCCTGGTGGAGCAGGTGCTCCACACCTTCTACGAGTGGCCGCTGATGCTGCCGTCCAACCTGGTGTATTTCGGGCGGGCGGCCGTGCTGGTGGAAGGCATCGGGCTGCGCTACAACCCGGAGTTCAACGGAATCGCGGTCGCCCGACCGGTGCTGGCCCGATCGGCGGCCCGGCTGGTGCAGGGCGTGCTGCAGGAGGACCCTCGCGCCCGGATCACCGATTGGACCCAGGAGGCGCTGAGCGCGCTCCGCACGTTGCGCGAGCTGGTGCGCCGGGTGGAGCGCGACGAGCTACGGGTCCGCTGGCATCCGCGCGACACCCTCGAACTGCAGCGGTTCCTCGCCCAGCAGGTGCGCCGGGCGCTGCTCGCGTTCTTCGCCTTTACCGTCGCGCTCATCACCTCGGTCCTCTATCTCGCCACCCGGCGACTGGCCATCCTGGTCCCGGGGCTGCTGATCGCCTTCGGGATGTTCCTGGTGATCTTCCTGCTGCCGGCGCATCTGTTCCAGAATCCGCTGCGGTTCCGGCGCCGCTGGCCGGCGCCATGACTCTCCGCTGATGCCGATCCTCGTTCCCAAGCTCGTCACGACCCTCAAGACCTACGACCGCGCCCAGTTCACAGCGGATCTGACCGCCGGGATCGTCGTCGGAATCGTGGCACTGCCGCTGGCGATCGCCTTCGCCATCGCGAGCGGGGTGACGCCGGAGCGCGGGCTCTACACCGCGGTGATCGCCGGCTTCCTCATCTCCGCGCTGGGCGGGTCGCGGGTGCAGATCGGCGGACCGACCGGCGCCTTCGTGGTGATCGTCTACGGCATCGTCCAGCGCCACGGGGTGGACGGCCTGCTGGTGGCGACGCTCATGGCCGGCGGGATCCTCATCGCGCTCGGCCTGGCCCGGCTGGGGACGGCGATCAAGTTCATCCCCTTTCCCGTGGTGACCGGGTTCACGGCCGCGATCGGCGCGATCATCGCAGTGCAGCAGCTCCGCGACGCGTTCGGCCTTCGGCTGGACCATGCGCCGGCCGAGTTCATCGAGCGGATCGAGGTGTACCTGCGGCATGCCGATACGGTGAACCCGTACGCGGTCGTCCTCACCGCCATCACCCTGCTGATCGTGCTGCTCTGGCCGCGCCTGAGTCACCGGATCCCGTCGCCGTTCGTGGCGCTGATCGCCGGAACCGCGGTGGCGCAGGTGCTGCATTGGCCGGTGGAGACCATCGGCAGCCGCTTCGGCGAGATCTCGGCCGCGCTGCCGCGGCCATCTTTGCCGCCCATCTCTCTCGCCCTGATCCGGGAGCTGGCCGGTCCGGCCTTCGCCATCGCCGCGCTGGGCGCGATCGAATCGCTCCTGTCGGCGGTGGTGGCGGACGGCATGATCGGCGGACGCCATCGCAGCAACATGGAGCTGGTGGCACAGGGTGTCGCCAACGTGGCATCGCCCCTCTTCGGCGGGATGCCGGCCACCGGCGCCATCGCCCGCACCGCGACCAACATCAAGAGTGGCGGCCGGACCCCCGTGGCGGGCATGGTGCACGCACTCGTCCTCCTGCTCATTACCCTCTTCTTCGGCCGCTGGGCCGCGCTCATCCCGCTCGCGGTCCTGGCCGCGATCGTCCTGGTCGTGGCCTGGCGACTCAGCGAGTGGAAGGTCTTCGTCAACGAGCTGGGGGCCCCGTGGAGCGACGCCGCCGTGATGCTCACCACCTTCATCCTCACGATCGTGGTCGATCTTAGCGTGGCGATCGGGGTCGGGATGGTGCTGGCCTCGTTCCTCTTCATGCGACGGATGGCGGAGGTCACCAACGTGAGCGTCGTGAGTCGCGAGTTCGACGACGGTCCGGCCGGCGCCGGCGACGAGTCGGGGGCGATCTACCGTCGGCGGATTCCGGAAGGGGTCGAGGTCTACGAGATCAACGGCCCGTTCTTCTTCGGCGCCGCCGAGAAGTTCAAGGCCACGCTCGACCAGGTCTCCCGGCGGCCCCGGGTTCTCATCGTGCGGATGCGGAACGTGCCGGCGATCGATTCCACCGCGATGCACGCGCTCAAGGAGCTGGTCCGGCGGACTCGACTGCAGGGGACGCAGGTGCTGCTGTCGGACGTCCATTCCCAGCCGCTCGTCGCCCTTCAACGGGCCGACCTGCTGGCCGAGATCGGCGAGGACAATCTCTTCGGCGACGTGGACGCGGCCCTGGAGGCCGCCCGGACCCGGCTCGGGACCGCATGATCGAGGGCTCGATCGGGCTGGAGCGGTTCCTCATCGCCCACGGCCCGGCGGCGGTGGTCGTGGGCGCCGCGCTGGAAGGCGACATGACCCTCATCCTGGCCGGGGTCATCGCCCACCTCGGCATCTTTTCCTTTCCCACCGCCATCGCCGCGGGGGCGCTGGGCACCTACATCGCCGACCTGTTCTGGTTTCTGGTCGGCAAGTGGCGAGGGCCCGCCCTCCGCACTACCCGCCTGTATGGGCACGTCGGCCCCAAGGTGGAACGCTGGGCCCACCGGTTCGGGCCGATCCAGCTGGTGGCCAGCCGGTTCATCTATGGCACCCGGATCGCGAGCATGGTCTTCTGGGGGCTCACCGGTTTGCCCCTGATCCGGTTCCTGCTGATCGACCTGGCCGGGGCGATCCTCGGCGCCATGGTCTTCGGCGCCCTCGGCTGGGGCCTGAGCGGGAGCATCACCGTGCTGATGGGGCACATCCGTCGGGTCGAGCTGGTGCTGCTGGTGGCATTGATCATCGGCGGGGGGATCGTGCTGTGGATTCGGCGGGCCGCGGAGGCCGAAGCGGAGGCCGAAGGAGAGTAGCGTCGCCGCAACGCGCAACATCTTGCCATGCTTGCTTGTGCGCGTGGGGCAGGCGACCTTTACGCATGGATCCCGACCTCCTGCTCGCGGACCTTCTGGTCGGCCGCACGCCGGCCCTCGCGCGGGCGATCTCGGTGGTCGAAAACGCGCGCCCCGGCTTCGAGCGACTCCTCGCGGGAGTGCACTCGACCCTCGGCCGGGCCCGGCGCATCGGCGTGACCGGCCCCCCCGGTGCCGGCAAGTCCACTCTGGTGGAGCGGCTCGTCGGCGCCTATCGCGCCGAGGGCCACAAGGTCGGTGTCGTCGCGGTGGATCCCACCAGCCCCTTCACCGGCGGCGCCCTGCTGGGCGACCGCATCCGCATGGAGTCCATCGCCCTCGACCAGGGCGTCTACATCCGGAGCATGGCCAGCCGCGGGTCCCTCGGCGGTCTGGCCACCACCACCCGCGAGGTCGCGGACCTGCTCGACGCGGCCGGGTTCGACCGGATCCTGGTGGAAACGGTCGGCGTGGGTCAGAGCGAGCTGGACGTCGCCCGCATGGCCGACAGCACGGTGCTGGTCCTGGTGCCCGAATCGGGCGACGGGATCCAGACCCTCAAGTCCGGCGTCATGGAAGCGGCCGATCTGTTCGTGGTCAACAAGGCGGACCGACCCGGCGCGGACAAGCTGAGGCAGGAGATCGAGGTCAGTCTCGGGATCCGGCGAGGCACGGCGTTTCGGCATGTTCCCGCGCATCACGGGTATCGGGCGGCCAGGCGGACGGGCGGACGGACGGACGGGCGCATGGCTGCCGCCGGGGCGCATGGTACCGCCGATGGTCATACTGAAACGGGACCTGCGGGGGTCAATTCCGAAGACGGCGTCCGCCCGTCCGCCCGTCCGCCTGTCCGCCCTTCGGTGTGGGACCCACCGGTCGTCCTCACCATCGCGGCAAAGGGTGAAGGGGTGGACGGGCTGGTTTCCGCCCTCGATCGCCACCACCAATGGCTCTCTGACTCGGGCAGTCTCGCCGAGCGGCGCCGGTCCCGGTTGCTGCAACGGACCCGGGAAGTGGTGGACCGCGCCACGCGCCGCTGGGTGTGGGACGAGACCCGGGCCGAGGCGCTCATCGCCGAGCGGCTGGACGAGGTGGTGCAGGGGCGGCTGAGTCCCTACGACGTGGCTGCCGAGGTGCTCGACGGGCTCAAACAGGGTGCGCGCATATGACGATCTGGGAAACCGAGCCGAACCCCGAGGTGGCCGCGAGGCTGGCGGCGCAGGAGCGCGAGCTGGTCCGGCTGCGTGAAGAGGTGGAGCGCTGGCGCCG
>DASSML010000330.1:0-3612 GCA_035688895.1 Gemmatimonadales bacterium | reverse complement strand
GCGCGCTACGGAGACCCCGCGGCGCTGTTCTTCAACGTGAACACCGCCGAGGACCTGGCGCGGGCGGACGAGCTGTGGCGGCGACTCGCATCATCTCCATCATCGGGCGCAAGAACGCCGGCAAGACCACGCTGACCGTCGCGCTCGCGGCGGAGCTGGGCCGCCGGGGCCGCCGTGTCATGACCATGAAGCACTCGGACCACCCGGCCGATCTGGACCGCCCCGGCACCGACAGCTGGCGCCATTTCCACGAGGGCCGGGCCGAGCGCACGCTCCTGGTGGGTCCCCAGCTCCGGGTGCTCTTCCATCGCGCCGAGGATACCTACGAGCCCCTCGCGCTGGCCCGAGAACACCTTGCCAGCGCGGAGATCGTCCTGGCCGAGGGATTCAAGCGGGCGCCGCTGCCCAAGATCGAGGTCTTCCGCCCGTCGGTGGCACCCGAGCCGCTGTTCGACCCCTCGCTGCCCAACGCCCCGGAGTGGGTCGCCATCGTGACCGACGACCCCTTCTACGAACCCTCCTGCCGAGTAGTGCGCTTCCATGACACCATGTGGCTCCAGCTGCTGACGAGCGTGGTGCTGGAGCGCGCCATCCCCATCTCCGAGTGAGCGGACCGCTGTCGGCGGCCGAAGCCGCGCGGCGGATTCTGGCCGAGATCACCCGCCAACCGGCGCTGCGGATGCCGCTGGACGACGCGCTCGACGGCGTGTTGGCCGAAGACGTGGTGAGCCCCATCGACATCCCCGCCTGGATCAACTCGGCGATGGACGGCTATGCGGTCCGGGGCGACGACGTCCGCGGCGCGAGCGCCGAGCGCCCGATCCGTCTCCGGGTGGTGGAGCAGATTCCGGCCGGCGCGTTCCCCTCGCGACATATCGGACCGGGGGAGTGCGCTCGGATCTTCACGGGAGCGCCGGTGCCCGACGGCGCGGACAGCGTGGTCCGTCAGGAGGACACCGACGAGGGGCGGGAGACCGTCACCATCGTGAAGGATCGGGACGTCGGCGTGAACCTGCGCCAGGCGGGAGAGGACATCCGGCGCGGCACGAAGGTGCTTTCGGCCGGCCGAGTGCTGGGACCGGCGGAGCTCGGGGTGCTCGCCTCGCTCGCGGTGGCCCATCCCCTGGTGTACCGGCGGCCCCGGGTCGCCATTCTGGGCAGCGGCGACGAGATCGTCGATGTGGATCGGCCCGAGGAGATCCTGAGCGGCCGCAAGGTGGCGAGCAGCAACACCCACACGCTCAACGCCATGGTCCGGCGAGCAGGGGGAGTCCCGGTCAACCTCGGGATCGCCCGGGACGATCCGGCGAGCATGCGGGAGCACCTGGCCCGGGCCCTCGACGCCGATCTGCTGGTCACCACGGCGGGAATCAGCGTCGGGGAGCACGACTACCTGCGCGAGGTGTTGCAGGAGATGGGCGCAGAGCAGCGCTTCTGGCGCCTCAGGATGCGGCCCGGCGCCCCGGTCGGGTTCGGGGTGCTGGGCGCGATCCCGTGGATCGGGCTGCCGGGCAATCCGGTGAGCACGATGGTGACCTTCGAGCTGTTCGTCCGGCCGGCAATCCGCCGGATGGCCGGGCACGAGCTGCCGTTCCGCCGCGCGGTGCCGGTGCGTCTGGGGGAAGCGGTCACGGTCAAACCCAGACTGCAGCACTTCCTTCGGGTCACCCTCACAGAAACGCCCGACGGTCCCGAAGCCCGGCTTACCGGCCCGCAGGGCTCCGGCATCCTGATGTCGATGGTCTTGGCCGATGCCCTGCTGGTGCTGCCCGAGGGCCAATTCGAGACCCCCGCCGGCGCCACTGCCCAGGCGCTCTGCCTGGACCAGTCGCGACACCAGGCCGAGCCGGCCTTCTAGCCCACCCGACATCGAATCGTAAGTCAGCACCTAACAAGAAGTTGTCACCAGTGAGATCGAGGTGAGTTCGGAGTGACCGCGAGCGATAGACTTGGCGCAGTCACTTCGGCGGCCATGCTGAGTCGCCGAGCTCAGTTCCGGCACTCTTGCATGGGAGGCAACGATGAGCACCACCGTCACCTTCGGCCTCGGCTCGGCGCTGCTGCTGCTGACGGCCGCCTTCACCGGTCGGGTTGGGCTCGGGAGCGAGGAGCACTCCTTCCTCGGCGAAGTCCACGGCGCGATGACCGCGACGCCGCGGGGGGATGCCACCTTCGGAAGCGTGCCCGCGGTCGATGGCCATCCCGGGGCCTTCTCCCTCTCCCTTGGCGCGCGGGGTCAGGATGGGGCCGTGCTCTTCAGCCGCGCGAGCGGCGCGCGGCTCAGCATCGGCACCTACCAGGTGTCCGCCAATGACGAGGGCATCGACGACATCCGGGCGCTGGTGCTGACGGGCTCGGCCACCCAGCCGACCGGCGTCTTCCAGGCGCAGCGTGGGGAGCTGGTGGTCACCTCGGTGAGCGACAGCACGATCCGCGGGTTCTTCCGGCTCGAAGCGACCGGCTTCGTGGCGAGCGAGCCCGACCGCGAAGATCGGACCGTGACAGCGGCCGGAACGTTCGCGGCTATCGGTCGTTGAACGGGCACCGCATCGGGCAAATCGGACCCACCGCCCGTTTGACGGTACCTTGAGCTCCGCGGGGTAGAATGCGCGCGTCGCATTCCTCCGCGGAGCTCGCATGTGGTCGGCCGTTCCGGTGCCCGGCATGATGGTCGTTGCGCTTCTGTCCCTGGGCGGCTGCCGTTCGGACGGCCTTACGGGCGCCGCCACCGAGCCGGAAGGCGAAGGACAGATTGCCTTGCGCAACGACTCGTCGCGGGAAGCATGGTACGCCTATTCGCGGCGCTGCGGCGTCAGCGTCTGGGGCGAGGACGAGCTGGGGCCGAGAGTCGTCCTCCATCCGGGTCAGTCGGCGGCGTGGACCGAGGTAATCGGTTGCTACGACCTGCTGGTGCTGACCAACCCACGGGTCGAGCCTCGCTACGAGGCGCGGTACCGGGGCCAAGTCGAGGCCGATCAAGCGACAGCCATCGCGATCGCCGACACCGACTGGGGCCCGAGCACCTCTCCCCCGTCGCCACCACCCGGTCCGATCCCATAGCCTGCTCCTCCGACAGCGGTTCCCTCCACCCCGGCGCCCGATGATCCGCGAGGATCGTCGGGCGCTCCTCCCGTGGGCCCTGACCGCCCGCTCGATGAGATCGAGATGAGATCGGGATGAACCCCGCCGCGTAACGTGCGGCCATCGAGGAGGACGGCACCCAACACCACCTACTGGAGGACACCATGTCCGCAGTCTCGCTTCGCCCCGGGGGCCGCAGGCCAGCGGCGAGTACTGGGAGGCGAACTGGATCTACGTCCGCCACTGGCACACGCCTTGGGCGAGCCGCCCTGGCCGAAATTGACCCCCGAGGGAGAGGCGGCTAAGTTTCTGGTCAGAAGGGGAGTAGCTCGTCCGCCGCAGGCGGATCGCCGGATCGTCAAGACTGTCCGCCAATGGCGGGCACGGTCCGGTGGGGGTAGGGGAGGCAATACGCCCCCCATCAGAGCGAGACCTTCGTCCACGCGGGCGCCGACGTGCCCGCGGAGCGGACGGGGTCTCGCTCTTTTTGTTTGACCCCCGCGCGGCGGCGCGTCATCCGCGGCCGAGGAA
>DASSML010000329.1:0-2074 GCA_035688895.1 Gemmatimonadales bacterium | reverse complement strand
CGGGTAGTGGTCGGCCCGGTCCGCCAGGCCGACCCGCTGGAGCAGCTCGGTGGCCCGCTCCGCGGCCGACTCGCCCCGGAGCTCGAGCGGGACCTGCACGTTCTCTTGTGCCGTGAGGGTGGGAATCAGCTGGAACGACTGGAAGACGAACCCGACCTTGCCTCCGCGGAGCCGTGCGAGCGCGTCGCCGTCGAGGGCGGTCAGGTCGGCGCCGTCGAGGTGGACCGTGCCCGAGGTCGGGCGGTCGAGTCCGGCCAGGAGGCCGAGCAGGGTGGTCTTGCCGCTGCCCGAGGGACCCACCACCGCCACGAACCCGCCCGGGTCCACCACGAAGCTGATATCGTTCAGCACGGTGAGCTCACGCCCGCCGGAGCGATAGGTCTTGGTCAGCGCGTCGCATCGGAGCATGGCCTGAATGATAGTCCCCCACATCCGCTACAGGTTTCTCCTTGCGTTGCTCCTTGCCTGCGGCGGCGAGCGACCCGCCCATCTGCCCGACGATCCGCCTCCTCATCCCGACGGAGAGCGGGGCCGGGTGGTTTTCCTGGGGACCAGCCTGACCGCGGGCCTGGGGCTCGATCCGGCGAACGCCTACCCCGCGCTGATTCAGGCGAAGATCGACTCGGCGGGACTGCCCTACACCGCCATCAACGCCGGGGTGAGCGGCGAGACCTCGGCGGGCGCGCTCCGGCGGATCGACTGGCTGCTGCAGCAGCCGGTGGCGGTGCTGGTGATCGAGACCGGCGCCAACGACGCGCTGCGCGGGCTCAACGTGGACACCATGAGCGCCAACATCCAGGCGATCATCGACGACGCGCGCAAGCTCAACCCGCCACCCACGATCGTGCTCGTCGGCATGAGGGCGCCGCCCAACCTGGGCCCCGACTACGTGCGCCGGTTTCGCGCCGCGTTTCCGGCCCTGGCCGAGAAGAACAAGATCCCGCTGGTGCCCTTCCTGCTCGACGGGGTGGCGGGCCGGCCCTCGCTCAACCAGGGGGACATGATCCACCCCACGGCAGAGGGACAGCGGATCATCGCGGAAACGGTGTGGCGGGTGGTTGGGCCGGTGTTGCGGGGGGAAGGGTGAGGGGCTAGAGCAGCTCTGCGAGAGCGGCGACGGCCGCGTCGATCTCGTCGGCGGTGTTGTAGTAGTGAGGCGAGATGCGCAGGGCGGACGACGTGCCCTTCTCGTCCATGTCGATGACCGCGTCGTCCCGGTCGGCGGCGCTGGTGTTGATGCCCCGCGTCCTGAGGGCCAGCTTGATCGACGCGGCGTCCCGCCCGGCGACCGCCGCCGTTGCGATGGCGCAGAGGGCCGGGCCGCGATCGAGCACCCGCACTCCGTCGATCTCCGCTAGTCGCTCGCGGGCATAGGCGGCCAGGGCGCTCGCGCGGGCCGCGGCGACCGGGATTCCCACCTCGAGCGCATACGCCACCGCCGCGCCCACGCCCGCCACCAGGGCGTAGCTGATCTCCCAGCTCTCGAAGCGGCGCGCGTCGGGTGTGAGGGTGAACCGGTCCGCGTCGCTCCAGGTGGCGCCGTGCATGTCCACGGTGATGGGGTAGGCGCCGGCCTCCAACACCCGGTCCGCCGCGTACAGAAAGCCGATGCCGCGCGGGCCACGGAGGAACTTCCGCGCGGTCGCGGAGAGGTAGTCGCAGCCCACCCGCCCCACGTCCACCACGAGCTGGCCCACGGCCTGACAGGCGTCCACGAGGTACGGGATCTCCCGCCGCCGGCAGACCGCACCCACGGCCTCCACCGGCTGTATCAGGCCGGAGTTGGTCGGGACCCAGGTGAGCGCGACGAGGACGGGCCGGCGGCGAGCGGCTTCCCGCTCCAGCGCCTCAGGATCGATGCCTCCTTCCGGGGCGTCGGGAATCCGCACAACTTCGACGCCGAGCCGCCGCGCCAGAGCCAGGTACATGATCTGGTTCGAGGCGTAGTCGGCGCGGCTGGTGAGGATGCGGTCGCCGGAATGGAAATCGAAGGCGGCGATCGCCTGGGCGAAGGCGGTGGTGGCGTTCTGGGTGAGGGCGATGTTCCGTCCCCGCGCTCCGATGAGCGCGCCGA
>DASSML010000328.1:0-3391 GCA_035688895.1 Gemmatimonadales bacterium | reverse complement strand
GCGGTGAGGGGCTTCGGCGGGACGGCCGGCCGGCTCGATCCCGTCTTCGTGTCACAGCCAGGCAAGGGGGCAGGTCAACCGGGGTAATGGCCCGACCCCTCACCCTGCCCCTCCTGCTCGCTCTCGGCGCCGCCGGGTGCTTCACCTGGCGGCCCTACGAGCCCACCGCACCCCTGGCCCAGTCACCCAAGCTGCCCCACCGCGTCCGGGCGTTCGTGGGAGACCTGGCTCTCCCCCTCAACTCCCCCCGTGTCCGGCGCGACTCCCTCTTCGGTCGCACCGACGACCGCGACACCGTCGCGTTCGCGCTGGCGGACGTGGACTCGCTCGAGGCCTCCCACTTCCACCTCTGGCGCACCCTCGGCGCCACCGTAGTCGCCCCTGCCGCCGCACTCCTCATCACCTTCGCCATCGTCTGCGGGGAGGATAGGTGCGAAGCGCAGACGGTGGATTGAGCTGCACCGGCATACGTGCTCGATGGTGAGCCACAGATGAACACGGATAAACACAGATGAACACGATAGGGATGATGCAGGTATGCTTGGAGCAGTGGGGGATTACGACCAATCATCTGCGTCGTCTGCGTTCATCTGCGGCCCCCTATCAGGGAGTCGGCCGCAGATGAACGCAGAGAAACGCAGAGATGTTTGTGGTAGTTGCCAAGGGGCATGAGCGGTTGAGCGTGCTTAGATGCCAGCCAGGCGTTCCCCACAATACCCCCTGTTCATCTGTGTTTATCTGTGTTCATCTGTGGCTCACCATCCATCCCGCCACAGATCCCGTAGCCACAAACTGAAACCCGCCCCACCGACCGCGCGTCGGGTGAGACGTTCCGTATTGTGCTCTCCGTCAGCTCCGAGGCCGCCATGCTCCGATCCGCCCTGCTGCTTCTGACCGCCCTCGGCATCGCCACCGCGACGGCGCCGATGCCGGAGACTCCGGCGCCACAGGAGTCCCGCGCCCCCGCGACCGACACCGTGCAGGCGGGGAGCCCCGTCCTCGACCCCGGCGTCCTCCGTCCCTACCAGCTGCGCCGAGAGCTCACCATGACCCGGGGCGATTCGGTGCGTTGGTTCGGTCGCCAGAGCGAGGTGCTCACCGCCGACACGGTCGGTGGCCGGCCGGTGCTGCTCCATGTGGTGACCTTCGATACCCCCAACGCGCTTACGGTGGACAGCAGCTGGGTGGACCCCGTGACCCTGAGCCCGATCCGGATGCAGTCGAGCAACAAGTTCCGGGTGGTCGACCTCGAGTTCGGCCCCGGTACCGTCCGCGCCACCACGACGCCCGCGGACAGCGCGCCGACGACCAGCGAGCACCCGCTGGCGGTGCGGGCTTTCGAGTGGAACATGCTCCCGCTGGCCCTCTCGTCGCTCCCGCTCCGCCCCGGCTACACCGCGCGGATCCCGGTCTTCTCCGACCGGGCCGGGCAGGTGGTCTGGTACTCGCTTCGGGTCGCCGCCGACACCTTCCTCACTCGCGCCAGCGGCCATCGCTCGCCGATGTGGCAGATCGTCGCCAGGGCCGATTCGGGCGGTCCCGACGCCCAGTGGTGGGTCTCGCAGCGGCACCATTTCGTGGACCAGGCGCTGGTGAGCGAGCCGGGGGTGTCGATTCTGTATGCGAGGGAGGGATTGTAGTCGGACGGGCGGACGGGCGGACAGGCGGGGCGCTGCACCAAGAAGTCGCCGCTCGTCGCCCGGAACGCAGCAAAGGGGGCATGCGCCTAGCATGCCCCCTTCGCCTTGCACAGGTCCGACTGTGCGACCGTCCGACCGACCGTCCGTCCGTCCGTCCGTCCGACCGACCGTCCGTCCGTTACGCCACCGCCAGCTTCGCCGCCGACAGCGCCGCGCGGATCTTCGCGACGTGATGGTAGCTGTGCCGCATCGCGTGGTCCTCGATGAAGAACTGGCAGGTGAGCGGCGCATCGGAGTTGAGCGACACGGTGTTCGCCCGGTCCAGCTCGGCGTCGGTCAGCTTGCGGATCGCGGCCGAGGCCGCCTCGCTGTTGCGGCGGACGAACTCGATCGCTTCGGCCTTGCTCACCTTCTCGAATTCCTTCGCGTGCTTCGCGTTGATCGCGTGCACGTCGTCCCAGCTCACGCCCGCGATCGGCTTGCCGGAGGCGAGCGCCTGCGCCAGCTCGATCTCGATCGGGTACATGTTGCCCACGTGATGCACGATCACGCCGACCTTGCGGCCGTCGCCGGGGATACGGACCTGCCATTCCTCATCGGAGAGTCCGGCGGCGAGGGTGATGAGGGCGTTGGCGCCCTGCTCCAGACGGTCAGCGAGTGCGTCGGCGCGGCGAGACATCGTATTACCTCGGGGTCTAAGGGTTGGGCACCACGGTCGAGCCTATTCTTTCATCCTTTGCCTATCCGACCAATGACCGCCCGTCCGGATTTCTTGCTCCGACGTATCCTTCAGGGCGACTTCGATTTGGCCGTTGGGACCAGGAGGCTCGCGCATGCGTGCAATCGTCGTGCACTCATTAGGTGCGCCGGATGTGCTCACCACCGGACATCGGCCCGTCCCCGAGCCCGGACCGGGGGAGGTTCTGGTCCGGATCCACGCCATCGGGGTCAACTTCTCCGACACCGAGCGGCGGCGCGGGGTCTACGATCCGCCGCCGCTTCCCTGGACCCCGGGCAACGAGGCGTCCGGCGTGGTCGAGGCGGTCGGGCCCGGCGTGGATCCGGTCTGGAACGGCCGGCGGGTCGCCTTCTGGGCCATGCGCACCAGCGGCTGCTACGCCGAGTACGCGACGGTGTCGGCCTCGGCGCTCTTCCACCTTCGCGACGAGATCGACTTCGCCACCGGCGCCGCGCTCCCGGCCCAGGGCCTCACCGCCTACGGACTGGCCCACGCCAGCACCTCGCTCCCCGCCGGCGCCACGGCGCTGGTGCACGCCGCGGCCGGCGGGGTCGGCGCGCTCCTGGTCCAGATGCTGGCGCGACGCGGAGTCCGGGTGTTCGGGACGGCGAGTGCCGCCAAGCTGCCGCTGGTCGAGGCCGCGGGTGCCACGCCGATGCGCTACGGGCCGGATCTGGCCGAGCGGGTGCGCCAGGCCACCGGAGGACGCGGCGTGGACGCGGTCTTCGACTCCGTGGGGCGCGACACCCAGGAGGCGGGCCTCGCCGCCCTCGCGCTGTATGGGCGGCTGGTCTGGTTCGGCGACTCCAGCGGGCCGCCCGACCCGGTGCAGGCCGACGCGCTCTACCCGCGCAACCTGCAGCTGACCGCCTTCTGGCTCGCCGCCGATCCGCCGGAGCGCTGGGATGTCGCCCGCCGCGAGCTGCAGGAATGGACGGTGTCCGGGGCGCTCCGGGTGACGATCGACCGGACCTATCCCTTCGACCAGGCCGCCGAGGCGCACCGGCGGCTG
>DASSML010000327.1:0-6283 GCA_035688895.1 Gemmatimonadales bacterium | reverse complement strand
CCGTCGCCGTACCCGCCCAGGTTCTTGCTGGGGAAGAACGACAGCGTGCCGACCATGCCCAGCTCGCCCGAGAGACGCCACTCGCCATCCACCTTGCGCCGGGCGCCGATCGACTGGGCGGCGTCCTCGATCACGGGCAGCCCGTGCCGCCGCGCGATCGGCAGGATCTCCTCCATCGCCGCCATCTGGCCGAACAGGTGGACCACCACGATGGCGCGGGTGCGCGGGCCGATCGCGGCCTCGATGGCACGGGGGGAGATGTTGAACGTGGCCTCGTCGATGTCCACGAACACCGGGGTGCCGCCGGTGTTGTGGATGGTCCCGGCCGTGGCGAAGAAGGTGAACGGCGTGGTGATGACTTCGTCGCCGGGCCGGAGGTCCAGGGCCCGGAGCGGCAGGAGGAGGGCATCGGTGCCGCTGGCGCAGCCGATGGCGTGCTTGGTATGGGAAAGCTCGGCGACCGCGGTCTCCAGCTGGGCCACTTCGGGGCCCATGATGAAGCCCTGGCGCTCGATCACCGTCATCATCGCGCGGAGTACGTCGTCCTTGATCCCGCGATACTGCGCGACCAGGTCCAGCAAGGGTACGTTCACCGTCTTCCCTTCCCCGAAGGTGTCGGAAATCTCAGCAGCCGTGGAACTTAGCCGACCGGGCGGGGTGGGTCAATCTGACGGAGGAGGCCCTCCGACTCCTGGTAGGTCGCACCGCAGGCGGTGCAGGCCGCGCGCCCCTGCTGCACGCCGAGCCGGACGCCGCACTGGCACATCCAGCCGACCCGCCTGGCCGGGACGCCGACCATGAGAGCGTAGTCGGGCACGTCGCTGGTCACCACGGCGCCGGCCCCGACGAAGCTGTACTCGCCCAGCGTGACCCCACAGACGATGGTGGCATTGGCGCCGATGGACGTGCCCCGGCGGACCAGGGTGCGACGGTACTCCGACTTGCGGGAGACGTGGCTGCGGGGATTGGTGACATTGGTGAAGACGCAGCTCGGACCGCAGAACACGTCGTCCTCCAGCTCGACCCCTTCGTAGATGGACACGTTGTTCTGCACCTTGACGTTGCTGCCGAGCCTGGTGCCCGACATGACGACCACGTTCTGTCCCAGATTGCAGCGGGCGCCGATCACGGCGCCGGGCATGACGTGACAGAAGTGCCAGATCTTGGTCCCGTCGCCGATCACGGCGCCGTCGTCGATGTAGCTGGATTCGTGGGCGAAGTAGTTGGGCATGGGCGGGATGGTAAGGGGGAAGGGGGAAAGGGGAAAGGCGAAAGGGATGCGTCCTAGCTGCCGGCGCTGCCCCCTTCCCCCTTCCCCTTTCCCCCTTCCCCGTCGTTGAGATACTCCCCCCGTCGCCCGATCATCTTCACCTCGGGCTCGAGCCGCACCCCGAAGCGGGCCTCCACCACCTGCTGGGCATGGGCGATGAGGGCGCGGACATCGGCCGCGGTGGCGCCGCCGGTGTTCACGAAGTAATTCGCGTGCATCGGTGAGACCTCGGCGGCGCCGATTCGATGACCCTTGAGCCCCGCGGCCTCGATGAGCTGGCCCGCCGTTCTGGGCCCACCCTCCTGCTTCCAGCTCGGGCCCGCGGGGTTCTGGAAGACGCTGCCGCAGCAGGGTTGGTTGAACGGCGTTCCCCGCTGCCGCCACTCGAACATCTCCGCGATCTGCTGCTCCAGCCGCTGCTGCTCCTCCGGGCGGAGCCGGACCGTCGCCTCCAGCACGATGCGCCCGGCGAGGCCGCTCCGGCGGTAGGTGAACGGAACCTCGCTCCGCGGGACCACGCTGTCGCGACCCGAAGCATCCACCACCGTCAGCGACTCCACCACCTCGGACCAGTCGCCGCCGTGGCAGCCGGCGTTCATGTACACGCCCCCACCCACCGAGCCGGGAACGCCGACGAAGATGTGGAGTCCCGCGAATCCGGCGGCCGCCGTCTTCCGGGCCGCGAGCGGGGCGGGCAGCCCGGCGCCGAGCGTCCACTGCTCCTCCCGGCGCTCGATCCGGTCGAGTCCCTTGCCCAGCCGGATGACCAGGGCCTCCAGGCCCTCGTCCGGCAGCAGGATGTTGGAGCCGAGCCCGAGCGCGAACACCGGCACGCCGGCCTCGTGCGCCACGGCAAGCGCCTGGCCGACGTCCTCCGGGGCCGCGGGGAAGAGGGTCGTCGCCGGCCCGCCGATGCGGTAGGTCGAATACCGGCCCAGCGGCTCCGCCTCCCGCACCTCGCCCCGGACCCGCGCCCGCACCGCGGCCGCGAAGCCCGGGTCGCGGGCGGTCAGCTGGTCCATTCCGGCGACATCTCCCGGGCCAGCGCGTGCCATTCCTGGATCGGCCGCACGTCTCCGGTCCGGCTCCGGAGCGCGATGATCGCATCGCACGCCGCGGAGGCCGCCGAGAGGGTGGTGGTGTAGGGGACCCGGTGCTGCAGCGCGGCCCGGCGGATGGCGTAGTCGTCCTGCTGGGTGAGCTTGCCGAGCGGGGTGTTGATCAGGAGCTGGATGTCGCCCGACATCAGGAGATCGATCGCGTTGGGCCGCGCTTCGTGCACCTTGTGCACCCGCTCGGCCGGAATCCCCCGGGCGCGGAGGTAGCGGGCGGTGCCCTCGGTGCTCACGATCCGGAAGCCCAGCGCGTGGAACCGCCGGGCGATCGGCACCACCGTCGGCTTGTCGTGGTCGTTCACCGTCACGAAGACGGCGCCCGACAGCGGCAGCGCGCCGTCGGCCGAGATCTGGGCCTTGGCGAACGCCATCCCGAAGGAGTCGGCGATCCCCATCACCTCGCCGGTCGAGCGCATCTCCGGACCGAGCACCAGGTCCACGCCGGAGAACTTGCTGAAGGGGAAGACCGCCTCCTTGACCGCCACGTAGGGTTGCACGACGTCGTCCTGCAGGCCAAGCTCGTCCAGCGTCTTGCCGACCATGATGGCCGCGGCCAGGCTGGCGAGCGGAACGCCGGTCGTCTTGCTGACGAAGGGCACGGTCCGCGACCCCCGGGGGTTCACCTCCAGCACGTGCACCACGCCGTTCTTGATCGCGTACTGGACGTTGATGAGCCCCACCACGCCGAGCCGGAGCGCGAAGGCACGGGTGTGCCGCCGCATCTCCTCCACCTGCGCCTCGGTGATGAGATAGGGCGGCAGCACGCAGGCCGAGTCGCCCGAGTGGATGCCGGCATCCTCGATGTGCTGCATGACGCCGCCGATGACGCACCGGGTGCCGTCCGCGATGGCGTCCACGTCGGCCTCGAAGGCGTCCTCCAGGAAGCTGTCGATCAGCACCGGATGCTCCGGCGCCACCCGCGCCGCACGGGCGAAGTAGCTGCGGAGCGAGTCGTCGTCGTAGACGATCTCCATCGCCCGTCCACCCAGGACGTAGCTGGGACGGACCAGGACCGGATAGCCCACCCGGCTCGCCACCGCGAGGGCCTCCTCGACCGATTGCGCCGTGCCGCTCGGCGGCTGCTGCACCCCCAGCTCCCGGGTCAGCGCCTCGAACCGACCCCGGTCTTCGGCCAGGTCGATCGCCTCGGGCGAGGTGCCCAGGATCCGCACCCCCGCCGCCTCCAGGGCCCGCGCCAGGCGAAGGGGGGTCTGCCCGCCGAGCTGCACCACCACGCCCAGCGGCTTCTCCACCGCCACGATCTCGAGCACGTCCTCCAGAGTGAGGGGCTCGAAGTACAGCGCGTCGGAGATGTCGAAGTCGGTGGAGACGGTTTCCGGGTTGGAGTTCACCATCACCGTGCGGTAGCCCATGTCCCGGAAGGCCAGGGCCGCCCGCACGCAGAGGTAGTCGAACTCGACCCCCTGACCGATGCGGTTGGGGCCGCTCCCCAGGATCACCACGGTGCGGTCGCCCACGCCCCGGGCCTCGTTCTCCTCGTCGTAGGAGCTGTACAGATACGGAGTGGACGAGGGGAACTCGCCGGCGCAGGTGTCCACCACCTTGTAGGCCGGCCGCACGCCGAGCCGCTGCCGGAG
The DNA here is from genome assembly GCA_035688895.1 of Gemmatimonadales bacterium. GTDB lineage: Bacteria > Gemmatimonadota > Gemmatimonadetes > Gemmatimonadales > GWC2-71-9 > CAVVWJ01. Next base: position 2,300 of record DASSML010000327.1, on the reverse strand, counting down.
GGCGCGCAGGTCGTGCTCCGTCTGCTTCCAGAGCTCGGCCAGCTGGCGATCGGAGAACCCGAGGCGCTTCATCTGCCGCAGTCGGGCCCGGGTCTCGTCGTCGTTCCTGCCGGGGCCGTCGGCCGCGAAGGCGTGCTCCGCCGCCAGGAGGTCGGCCATCTGCGAGAGGAACCAGGGATCCACGCCGGTGCGCTCGGCGATGACCTCGAGGGAGGCGCCGAGGTGGAGGGCGCGCTTGATCTGGAAGACCCGCTCAGGCGTCGGCCGGCGCAGCGCGGTGAGGACCGATTCCAGGGTCTCGTCGGCCACCCGGTCGTCCCCCGGCGTGGCGCCTGTCACCCAGCCGGTCCGATCGACCTCGAGCCCCCGGAGACCCTTCTGGAACGCCTCCTTGAACGTCCGGCCGATCGCCATCACTTCACCAACCGCCTTCATCTGGGTGGTGAGCGTGGGGTCGGCGGCCGGGAACTTCTCGAAGGCGAAGCGCGGGATCTTCACCACCACGTAGTCGAGCACCGGCTCGAACGAGGCGGGCGTAGTCCTGGTGATGTCGTTGGGCAGCTCGTCGAGTCGGTAGCCTACCGCCACCTTGGTCCCGATCCGGGCGATGGGGAAGCCGGTGGCCTTGGAGGCGAGGGCGGAGGAGCGGGACACCCGCGGGTTCATCTCGATCACCAGCTGCTCGCCGGTGGTGGGGCTCACCGCGAACTGGATGTTGCAGCCTCCGGCCTCGACCCCGATCTCCCGGATGATCCGGATGGCGGCGTCGCGCATGACCTGATACTCCCGATCGGTCAGCGTCATGGCCGGAGCCACGGTGATGGAGTCGCCGGTGTGCACCCCCATCGGGTCGAGGTTCTCGATGGAGCAGACGATTACTACGTTGTCGGCGCCGTCGCGCATGACCTCGAGCTCGAATTCCTTCCACCCGATGATGCTCCGCTCTACCAGCACCGAGTGCACCGGGCTCAGCTCCAGCGCCCGGCGGACCATCGTCTCGAACTCCTGAGGGTTGTAGGCGATGCCGCCGCCGGTCCCGCCCAGCGTGAAGCTGGGGCGGAGGATGGCGGGAAATCCGGTCGCCTCGACCACCTCCATGGCCTCGTCCACGGTGCGGACGGTCCGGCCCTCCGGCGTCGCCAATCCGATCCGCCGCATCGCCTGGGCGAACTCGTCGCGATCCTCCGCCAGCCGGATGGCGCGCTCGTTGGCGCCGATCAGCTCGACCCCGAAGCGCTCCAGGGTCCCGTCCCGCTGCAGCTCCATGGCGACGTTGAGCGCAGTCTGCCCGCCCATGGTCGGCAGCAGGGCGTCGGGTCGCTCGCGCTCGATCACCTTGGCCACCCATTCCGGCGTCACCGGCTCGATGTAGGTCCGGTCGGCCAGCTCGGGGTCGGTCATGATCGTGGCCGGATTCGAGTTCACCAGCACGACCCGGTAGCCCTCCTCCTTGAGCGCCCGGACCGCCTGGGTGCCGGAGTAGTCGAACTCGGCGCCCTGGCCGATGACGATCGGTCCCGAGCCGATCAGGAGGATGGTCTTCAGGTCAGTGCGCTTCGGCATCCACGAGTCCCCGCAAGGTCTGATCGAGTGAGAGCGTCGGCGTCCAGCCGGTGGCCCGCCGGAGTTTAGTCGAATCGCCCACCAGGTGGGGAAGGTCGCGCGAGCGGGCCAACGCCGGGTCCGGACGCGGCTCTGCCCGCACCCCCACGAGGTCCGCCAGAATCCGGAACATCTCGGCCAGCGACCGCCCCTCCCCCCGGGCGATGTTGTAGGCCTCGCCTGGCGTCCCTCGCTCCAGCAGCGCCAGGTAGGCCTCGATCACGTCCCGCACGTCCAACAGGTCGCGCACCGGCTCGAGGTTGCCGGTCGGCACGACGCCCTGACCGCTCGCCTTGGCCGCACGCAGTCGAGCCAGGAATCCGGGCAAGGCGAATCTCGGCTCCTGGCCGGGCCCGGTATGGGTGAACGGCCGCGCGATAACGGCGCGCAGCCCCGTCCGGCGCCAGACCTCGAGCACCGCCAGCTCGGCCGCGGCCTTGCTGGCCGCGTAGGGAGAGGCCGGGCGGAGCTCGTCACTCTCCTTCCGCGGCGCGGGCCCGCCGAGGCCATAGACCTCGCCGGTCGAGACGGCCAGGAGCAGGGGGTCGCCGCCGTCGTGCCGGCGCCGGCCCAGCGCCTCCGCGAGCCGCGCGGTGCCGGCCGCGTTGATCTCCCAGGCCAGGCCGGGATCCTCTCGGGCCTCCCGGTTGGAGGCGACGGCCGCGAGGTGCACCACGGCCTCGGGCTCGAAGGCCAGG
>DASSML010000326.1:0-2836 GCA_035688895.1 Gemmatimonadales bacterium | reverse complement strand
ATAGTTGGATGACGATCCAGACGGCCGAACGCTTCACCGATTTGCCTCCAGCAGCATGCGGCCCGCGATCTCCTTCACCAGCTTGGCGCAGACGGCGGCGGTCACGCCGCTGGGATCGTTGGCCGGGTTGAATTCCACCAGGTCGGCGCCGACCAGCGCGCCCTCGAACCGTTGCACGATGCCGATGGCCTGCCTCACAGTGAGCCCGCCCGCCTCCCGATGCGAGATCCCGGGAACCAGTCCCGGCTCCAGCACGTCGAGGTCGAAGCTGAGATACACCGGCTGCTCGAAGCGGAGCGGCAGACCGTCGTGCCAGTCCTTCATCTCGATCAGCTCCACCCCGAAGCGGCGGGCCTGCTCCCGCTGGTGGCGGTTGAGCGTGCGCGGCCCCACCTGGACCAGCCGATCGGCCAGCCCCTCCTCCATGACCCGGGCGAAGGGACAGGCGTGAGAGTAGCGGTCCCCCTCGAACTCGTCCCACAGGTCGCCGTGGGCGTCGAGGTGAAGGATGGCGAGGCGGGGATGGTGGCGGCGGAAGCCGCGCAGCAGCGGGTAGGTGATCGAGTGGTCGCCACCCAGGCTCAGCGGCCGGAGGCTCGACGCGGCGAGGCGATCGATCGCCGCCTCGATCCGCGCCCGGGCGACCTCGCCCGGCTCGCCCTCCTCGAAGGTCAGGTCCCCCGCGTCGGTGAGTCCGCCCGCGCCCAGATCCGCGCCGGTCTCGGACCAGGTGCTGCTGGCGGGCGACCAGAGCGCCTCGCGAATCGGCGCCGGCGCGCCGGCGGCCCCACGCCGGAACGAGGAGCTCGCGTCATAGGGGACACCGAGGAGCGCAACGGCTGGAGCGGTCATCGGAGTCACACCATGTAGGTCCGCGGCGGGTCCGCGAGCTGCAGGATGGCGCGGTCGATCCGGAACGGCGTGAGGTCATGATCCGATCGGCCGTCCACCGCCAGGTCGGCCAGGATGCGTCCGATCACGGAGGCGAACTTGTACCCGTGCCCCCCGCCGATGGCGACGGAGACGTCCCGCCGCTCGGGCAGGGTATCGAGCACGAAGTCGCGGTCGGGTGTCAGGGTGTAGAGACAGGTCCGGGTATAGATCACCGGACCCAGCGCCGAGGGGAGACGGCGCTCCAGAAACCGGACCACCCGCTCGAACGCGGGCTCGTCCCGCTCGAAGGTCCGGGTGTTGGCACCGGTCTCCTCCCCACCCGCATCCTGTCCGACCTTGGGGCCCGCTTCGCCGAACACCGGGAAGCCGTAGTAGCAGGGGTCGTCCATCCAGATCCAGACAGGGAAGCGCTCGGGCCCGAAGTCGTCCGGCCGCGGCGACGTGAAGTAGGTGACCTGTTCCTGGGTGACTCGCAGCGGGAGATGGACCCCGAATGGCAGCAGCGCCTGGTTGCTCCACGGGCCTGCGGCGATCACCAGCCGGCGGCAGCGGTACGCCCGGCCGCCGGCCAGCACCTCGACCTCGCCACGGACCGGGCGGATCCCGTCCACCGGGGTGCGGTCCAGCAGCGTCGCCCCGTGGGCCCGCGCCATCCGCTGATGGGCCGCGTTTCCCCGCGCGGCCATCGCGATCCCACCGTCGGCCTGAAAGAGGCCGTGGATGTCGTCATCCAGGCGCCATTGAGGCCAGCGCCGCATGATCTCGCCGGCATCGAGGCGCTCGTAAGGCACCCCGGCGGCGTCGAGACTGTCACTGTAGTTGGCGAGCGGGATCGCGCTCTCCCTCGGACCCAGATCGAGCCCGCCGGTCTTCAACACCAGCTGTTCCCCCGCATCCCGCTCCACCTCGGCCCAGGCGCGGTAGGCGTGCTTGGCCAGCTCGACGTAGTGGGGCTCGTGGTAGGAGAGTCGGATGATGCGCGAATGGTCCTGCGACTCCCCCCGCACGTGCCCCAGTTCGAACTGCTCCAGGCCGAGGACTTCGGCGCCGCCCCGGCGCGCGAGCCAGTACGCCGCGGCGCTGCCGAATCCGCCCAGGCCCAGGACGATGTATTCGTAGTCGAGCTTCATGCCGACCGGTTCTGGTGATGGGTAGCCACAGATGGACACAGATGAACACGGATGAAGAACTGCAAGGGGCCGCAGATGAACGCAGATGAACGCAGATAACGCAGATGAATTTTTGTGGGATGCCTATCCCGAGACTGTGCCGCCGGGCGGCCATAGGGATTGGCTGAGGTCCGAGGAGGTGGCGTACGCACCCACAAAAACCTCCCGCGTTTATCTGCGTTCATCTGCGTTCATCTGCGGCTACCTCTCAAACAATCCGTGATCATCTGTGTTCATCTGTGGCTACATGCGGCGGCTCAGACAGCTCACCAGGCGCCAAGCCTAGCCGTTCGCCTACGTAGCGCCGGATGTCGAGACTCCAGCTCTCCATCGGCGCGTAGAACCCGGTGGTGAACCGGCGCGAGCCCATGCCTCGTTGCACCGATTCGCAGATCGTCCAGTCCTGCCGGTTCACCAGGTCCCAGAATTCCACCGCATCGCTCGGATCGAACCCCGGCCGGGCGATCTCGTTGGGATGGAACAGGAACTCGCAGACCACGGTGGTGCGCTCGGGGGCCTCTGGTTGCAGCCGGAAGGCGGCGGCGTGATCGGCGGAGAGGCTGAGCATCAGGTTGGGGTAGATCAGCTCGCCCTTGTGGCGCACCTGCTCGTCGGCGTCGAGGCCCGGGAACGGCGCCCGGGTGGTGGTGCCCGAGGCGGTGAAGGTCCAGGCGCCCTCCCGGTGGGGAATGCCCCGCTCCCAGTCGAGCTCCGACCCGCCCCGCTGCTTGAAGGCCGGCACCAGCCGGCACAGCTCCGGGTGCACCGGTCCG
>DASSML010000325.1:0-3587 GCA_035688895.1 Gemmatimonadales bacterium | reverse complement strand
ACCCGGGCCACCGATCCCTTCCTTCTCTACTTCACCTCCGGCACCACCGCGCTCCCCAAGCTGGTGCTGCACACCCATCAGAGCTATCCGGTGGGCCACCTCTCGACCATGTACTGGATCGGTCTTCGGGAGGACGACGTCCACTGGAACATCAGCTCTCCCGGGTGGGCCAAGCACGCCTGGAGCAGCACCTTCGCCCCGTGGAACGCGGGGGCGACGGTGTTCGGCTATCAGTACGAGCGGTTCGACGCCCGGCGGGTGCTCGACGTGCTGGTCGCGACGGGCGTCACCACGCTCTGCGCCCCGCCCACGGTGTGGCGGATGCTGGTGGGCGAAGACCTCGCCCGCTGGCCGGTGCGGCTGCGCGAGGCGGTGAGCGCGGGCGAGCCGCTCAACCCGGAGGTGATCGAGCGGGTGCGGCATGCGTGGGACATCACCGTACGGGACGGCTACGGGCAGACCGAGACCACCTGTCAGGTCGGCAACCCGCCGGGTCAGCCGGTCAAGGCGGGCTCCATGGGCAGGCCGCTGCCGGGCTATCGGGTCGCGCTGCTCGACGACGCCGGGCACGCGGCCGACGAGGGCGAGATCGCCCTCGCACTCGACCCCCGGCCGATGGGCCTCATGGACGGCTACCTCGACGACGAGGCACGCGCCTCCGAGGCCTTCCGGAACGGCTGGTATCACACCGGCGACGTCGCCCGGCGGGACGCGGACGGGTACATCACCTATGTCGGCCGCGCCGACGACGTCTTCAAGAGCTCCGACTACCGGATCAGCCCGTTCGAGCTGGAGAGCGCGCTGGTGGAGCACCCGGGCGTGGCAGAGGCCGCGGTGGTGCCCGCGCCGGATCCGGTGCGGCTCGGCGTGCCCAAGGCGTTCGTGATGCTCCGGCCGGGCACCGCCCCCGACCGCGCCACGGCGCTCGCGCTCTTCCAGTTCGTGCGTCCGCGCCTGGCGCCGTACAAGGTGCGCCGGATCGAGTTCACCGACCTGCCCAAGACGATCTCGGGAAAGATCCGGCGGGTCGAGCTTCGGAAGTTGGAGGAGCAGCGCGCCCGGACCGGCGAGCGCGGGGCGGCGGAGTTCAGGGAGGAGGAGTTTCCGGAGCTTCGGGGCACAGCCTCGACCCGCGGCTGACCCGGAATGAGGGCCATGCTACGGCGGAACTGCTGTAGCCACAGATGAACACAGATTGGTTGGTGAGGTAGCCGCAGAAAAACGCAGATGAACGCGGTAGTGGCTATGTGGGTGCGTACCTCACCTGCCCGAAGCGCGACGGCACCTACGCCTGCTTTGCGCCCAGATCTTCACCCTCCTACCCCCAAAAAATCATCTGCGTTCATCTGCGGCTACCTTCTGTGTTCATCTGTGGCCAATAACAACCTCGACCGTTCCGCAGACACCTCGCCGGGTAGGAGGTCGCGGATGTTGCCTTCGAAGCCGTGAGCAGCCTGAATCGTTTCTTGTGGCTGCTGGGTGACCTGGCCGCGGGTCTGAAAGGCCGCCGGTCAGCGGAAACGCGCGACTCCGCCCGCGCGGCCGCCCCGCTCGACTCGCTCGACCTCCCCGCCCTCCTCCACAACCCCGCGATCGCCACCGCCTGGACCGCCGCCGAGGCGCGCATATCCATCCTCGGACTCACGACCGTCGGCGGGATGAACCCCGGCGACCGCCGGGCGCTGTACTACCTGATCCGACACCTGCGCCCCCAGCGGGTTCTGGAGATCGGCACCCTGGCCGGCGCCTCGACCGTCCATCTGGCGATGGGGCTGGCCGATGCCTGGCCCTCGTCGCCCGACATCCGGCTTCTCACCGTGGACATCGTGGACGTGAACGCCTCCGAGCGCGCGGCCTGGCGACGGCTGGGGCTGGCGCAGTCACCGCGACAGGCGATGGAGCGCCTCGGGTTGGGCGGACTGGTGGAGTTCCGGACGGCCCGCTCGCTCGACCTGCTGACGCAGCGGGGCGAGTCGTTCGATCTCATCTTCCTTGACGGGGACCACCGGCTCCAGACGGTCGTCGACGAGATCCCGGCCGCACTGTGCCGGCTCCGCCCCGGCAGATTCCTGCTGCTGCACGACTACTTCCCCGACCTCCGTCCCCTCTGGCCCGACGGCAAGGTGATCGATGGCCCGGCCCGCGCGGTCCGGCGGCTCCAACGGGCCGGCTGGCCGATCGAGGCGCTGCCGCTGGGCGAGCTGCCCTGGCCCACCAAAGAAGGCACCTCCCGCACCAGTCTGGCCCTGCTTGGCGCTTGAGAGCGGCTTGAGACCCCCGGTTCAGGTTATTCCTACACCGCAGGACCGGTTCGCCGACTCTCCCCCGAGGCTAGCGCCATGCGTCGACGTAAATCCATGATCCTGAACACTTTACTGGCCGGGCTGGCGGCCGCCTGCAACGATGATGCTCCCGACGCCACCGGGCCCTCGCCCGTGCCGGGCAGCCAGGCGGTCGCGACGGTCGCCCCCACCTACAGCATCAAGAACCTGGGGACCTTGGGCGGCAATACCTCCGGGGCCACAGCCATCAACAACCTCGGCCAGACCGTCGGCGGCAGCCAGACCAAGTCGGGGCAGAACCACGCCTTCATCTATCAGGCCGGAGTGATGAAGGACCTCGGCGCGCTGGCCGGAGGGTTCAGCGTGGCCAACGACATCAACGACGCCGGCGTGGTGGTGGGCTACAGCACCCTGCTCTCCGGGGCGGAGCGCGCGGTGCGCTGGCAGAACGGGACCAAGAAGAGCCTGGGCACCCTGGGCGGACGGAACAGCCAGGCCACGGCGATCAACGAGGACGGCATCATCGTCGGCTGGTCCGACACCAAGTCGGGCGACCGGCACGCCTTCGTGTATCAGAACGGGGTGATGAAGGACATCGGCACGCTCGGCGGAAAGTGGTCCGTTGCCAACGGCATCAACAAGGCGGGCCGGGTCGTCGGCGGCAGCTCGACGGCCTCTGGCGAGGACCATGCCTTTGCCTGGGTCAACGGCAAGTTCCAGGATCTGGGTGACGGGGGAACCCAGTTCAGCTACGCCACCGCGATCAATACCGGCCGGATCGTCGGCGTGTTCGGGCCTCCGCTCGATGCCGAGGGCGGGGACCTCGAGGTCCGGCAACCGTTCATCTTCTCGGCCGGGGTGTTCAAGGGCTTCAACACCCGCCGCCACGCCAGCACTCCCCACGACGTCAACCCCGACGGCATCGTGGTCGGCGGTGACGAGGACGATCGCATGGACGACCCCGCGGACGCGTGGGTCCGTCAGGCCGATGGAACCGTGCAGCCCCTCCCGGAGCTGGCGGACGGGTGGGACAGCGCGCAAGGAATCAACAAGTTCGGGACCATCGTGGGGTACAGCGAGGCGCCGGATGGCTGGTCCAAGGCTGTGATCTGGCGGCCGCAGTGACCCGCGCTCAACCCGTGAAGGCGAGGATAGCCGCATGAAGCGATACGACTCGGTAGTGCTGGGCGTGCTGCTCGCCGCCCTGGCCGCTGCCTGCACCGATGACTCCCCGACCGCGCCGTCGCGCGCGTCGGGCCCGCTGGCGACGACGACCTCCACGGCCTACACCATCAAGAACCTGGG
>DASSML010000324.1:0-2151 GCA_035688895.1 Gemmatimonadales bacterium | reverse complement strand
CCTGGTGCTCCAGCCGCTGTTGCTCAGAGTCATCTTCCATCGGCTGCTGACGGTGGACACGCCGATGGGCAGGAAGGTGCGACCCAAGGTGATCGGGACCGGCGGGCCGCTCATCCGGACCCTGCCGAAGGACCTCCTCGCTGCCGGCGTGCAGCGGGTCGGTCGCACCGCCGGCACCCGCGACGGTAAGCCGGTGCTGGAGGACGGCACCCTGATCGAGGCGACGAACGTGGTCTGGTGCACCGGGTTCCATCCAGGATTCTCCTGGATCGACCTGCCGGTGCTGGACGAGCACGGCGAGCCTCGGCACGAGCGCGGGCTGCTGCCGGATGAGCCAGGGCTCTCGTTCGTGGGGCTGCATTTCCTCTACTCCATGTCCTCCACGATGATCCACGGGGTGGGACGGGACGCCGAGCGGATCGCCGAGGCGGCGGCGAAGCGGGTGAAGGCGCGGGAAGGGCGGAGCCAAGCGGCGGCGCCTGTTGCTGCCGCCTGATATGAGGAAGGCTCCATAAGAACGGGCCGCAGATGAACGCAGAAAACGCAGAGGTGGGGGGGTGACAGGCGCTTCATCTGCGTGCTCTGCGTCATCTGCGGCCCTACCCACCTACCCCACCTAGCCACCCCGCCACCTCGCCACCTCCTCACCCCGGCATCCGGGCCAACACCGGGACGTTGCTCCGTGGCTGGTCCGGAAACGCCAGGCCGGTGCCGAGCTGGCCGTAGAGGTTCGTGCCCCAGCAGTAGATCCTGCCGTCGGCGGTGATGCCGCAGGTGTGCATCGCCACGAGGTCGTCGTTCTCTCGGAGCCGCTCCAGGCCGGTGGCGATGCCGATGAGCTTGAGGCCGCCGACGACTGGCGTCGGCAGGCCCGTCGCGATCGTATCGGTGCCGTCGCCGTTCTGGCCGCTGAAGTTGAATCCCCAGCAGAACGGGTTGCCGACCAGCGTGACGCCGCAGGTTATGGAGGCTCCCCGCGGTGAGCTGGCGCCAGGTGCGGGTGCCGGCCACGGGGACGGGCGCCAGCGTGCCGTCGGTGTTGTCGCCGGTGCCGAGGCCGGTGTAGGTGTCGGTGCGGTAGGAGCCCCAGCAGTAGGCCTTGTCCGCGGTGGTGATCCCGCAGGTATGGTTGCTCCCGGGCAGCACGGCCCGCCAGGTCCGTCCACCGGAGACGGCGACCGGCTTCGGGTGGTTCTTCTGCAGGCCCGTGCCGAGCTGCCCTTCCACCCCTCGTCCCCAGCAATAGGCCTTGTCGGCCGTGGTCACCCCGCAGGTGTGCTGCCCGCCCACCATCAGGCGGCGGAAGGTCAGGCCGCCGAGCACGGCCACCGGCGCGGGGCGATCCGTCGTGGTGCCGTCGCCCAGCGCGCCATACCCATTGCCGCCCCAGCAGTACGCCTTGCCCGCCGAGGTGAGGGCGCAGGTGTGGAAGCCGCCGGCGCGAATCTGACTGAAGCGGTGTCCGCCCGCGACCGGCGCCGGAGTGGTCGTCGAGGCGGTCCCCCCGGTGCCCAGCCGGCCGAAGAAGTTCGCTCCCCAGCAGTAGGCCTTCTGGTCCGTGGTGACGGCGCAGGTGTGCTCGGTCCCGGCGGAGATCTGCGCGAACGAGAGTCCGCCGGCGACGCGGGTTGGCGTGGCCACTGCGTTGAGCGGGGCGGTGCCGATCCCGAGCGCGCCGTCCTGGGCGAAGCCCCAGCAATAGGCGCGGGCGGTGCTAGCGAGGGCGCAGGTGTGCTGATCGCCGACGGTGACCTGGGTCCAGACCGCCGCCGCGGCGGCCACGGCCGCCCCCGGATCAGTGGGTGCGGTGGTGCTGTCGTCCCCGCAGGCGGCGAGGACCAGCGCGGCGAGCACGAGCAGCGGGCTGACGGGCCGGCGCGGCATGGAGAATCCCCCTTTGGATGGATCAGCCTACCGGGGGGCCGTCAAGCAGACTTCAAGACGGGGCCGCAACACCGAGCCACTGAGAACATGCCAACCATCCCCACGTCCAGCCCTTCGATGACCACCTGACCCCAATCGCCGAAGGAGCACCGCTCATTTTCGCCCGTACCCCGCGCCTTGCCGCGTCGGCCGTTCTGCTCACCCTCGTCCTGGGAGCCTGCAGCGACGACAGCACCGGTCCGAACGCTGACGCCCCGCCGGCCCCAA
>DASSML010000323.1:0-6758 GCA_035688895.1 Gemmatimonadales bacterium | reverse complement strand
CGATATGGAAGGCGTGGCCGGCGTGGCTCACGAGGACCAGACCGATCCGACTGATCCTCGGCACGCCGCGGAGTATAACCGGTCGTGCAGGCTGATGACGGCCGAAGCCAACGCCGCAATCGAAGGCGCTCTGGCCGCCGGGGCCACCCGGGTCCTGGTCAACGACAGCCACTGGCTCATGCGGAACCTCATCGCCGACGAGCTGCATCCGGACGCGGAGCTGCTGAGCGGCAGTCCGAAGCGCTGGTCGATGATGGAAGGAGTCGAGCTCGGCTTCGACGCGGCGCTCTGCATCGGATACCACGCGCGTGGCGGCACGCCGAGCGCGGTGATCGATCACACCTACACCAGTCGGGTGCACGAAGCGCGGCTCAACGGCCGCCCGGTCGGCGAGCTGGCGCTCAACGCCGCGCTGGCTGGTACGTGGGACTGCCCCGTCGCGCTGGTGAGCGGTGATCAAGCCCTGGCCGAGGAGGCGCGGGATGTCCTCGGCGACCAGGTCGAGCGGGTCGTGGTGAAGCATGCGGTGAGTCGGTTCGCCGCCAGGAGCCTCGCGCCCGCCGAGGCGTGCCGGCGGATCCGCGCCGGGACGATCGCTGCCCTGGGCCGGGACCACCGTCCGCTCCGGCTCGATCCGCCCGTGCATCTCGAGGTCGAGCTCGCGCTCACCCAAATGGCCGACATGGCCGAGCTGGTCCCCGGCTCAGTGCGCACCAGCGGCCGCACCGTCAGCTTCCGGCATGATGACTATCGTGAGGTGTTCCGGGCGTGGCGGGCGTTCTACAATCTGGCCGGCGTGGAGTAGGCGGGGTCAGTCGGAAGTTGAATTCACGACCCGGTTGATGATGAACACGTTTCCGGTGCTGCACGTCCCGGGCTGGTCCGAGGCGGTGCCGAGCAGGGTGGCCCGGGTGCCTTCGTGGCGGAGCGCATCGGGCAGCTCGGGGAGCTCGTAGACATCACCGTCCGCCGTCTGCAGCTGCCAGCAGCCACCTTCCGCGCTGTCGTAGTGAATCACCCCCACCACCCGCAGCTCCCCCGTGCTCGAGTCCGTCGAGATGGCGCAGAAGGACACCGACGGCGAAGTCGCGAGCATCAGCGAAAAGACGGACTGCTGCAGGAGCTGACGGGGATGCGCGGCCATGAGGCCTCCGGTGTGCCGACGCTCCGCTAATATAGCGTTCCGCTCGAAGCGCGATCAGATCGGCCGACTACCCGCCCCCTCGTCACCTCACAACTAACTTTATGTGTTGTTTGTAACGAATTATGCATACGCCACTTACGCTTAGTGCCTTGTGGCAGCTTCACCCAGCGCCTCGCGCCCCCGCTCCATCGCCGCCTCGGTCTCCAGGCTCTCCTTGTCGCGGAAGATCGTCGCCACCGCGTAGGTGCGATCGCCGCGGCGGAACCACACCGAGCAATCGTGCGCCGATGGGTCGCCGTCCACATCGACCACGTCCCACCGCTCCGCGTGCCCCACGTAGTTGATCGCGACGTCGTAGTGCTGGCTCCAGAAGAACGGCACCGCGTCGAAGCGTCGCTGCAGGCCGAGAATGTTCTGCGCCGCCGCCTGCCCCTGGCGCTGCGCCACCACCCAGTGCTCCACCCGGATCCGCTCGCCGGTGAGCGGGTCCGGCCAGCGCGCGATGTCACCCGCGGCGTAGATGGAGGGCGCGCTGGTCTCGAGCCGCTCGTTCACACTGACGCCGCGGTCCACCGCGAGGCCCGCGCTCTGCGCCAGCTCCACGTTCGGGCGCACCCCGATCCCGACCACCACCAGATCCGCGGCCAGGCGCTCACCTCGATCGAGAGTCACAGCGCCGCCCGTGATCTCGGCGGGCTTCCGCTCGAGATGGAAGCGGACGCCGTGCTCTTCGTGCAGGCCGCGGATGAAGTCGCCGAGCGTGGGGCCCAGGACCCGCTCGAGCGGACGAGTATCCGGACCCACCACGTCCACTTCCATCTTGCGGGCGCGGAGCGACGCAGCCACCTCGAGCCCGATGAAGCTCGACCCGATGACCACCGCGCGGCCACCTTCCCGCGCCGCGGCGATAATCGCCCGGCTGTCCCGAAGCGACCGGAGGTAGTGCACCGGCATGCCCCCGCGGTCGACCTCCGGACCGAGGCGGGCGGGGGTCGCGCCCGTCGCCAGGAGCAGTGCGCCGTAGTCACGGGTCGAGCCGTCGTCCAGCTCGACTCGGCGCTCGCCCGGGCGGAGGGTTGCCACCCGGCGCCCCCGCAGGCGGTCGATCCCGTTGTCCCGATCCCACTCCGGAGACCGCAGCGGCAGCCAGTCCTCCGGCGCGTTGCCCGCGAGGTAGTCCTTGGAACAGTTGGGCCGGTCGTAAGGCGCGTCCGCGTCGGGATCCACGATGGTGATGGGCCCGCCGTAGCCCTCGTGCCGGAGCGTGGCAGCGGCACTGTCGCCCGCCGCCCCGCCGCCGACGATCACGACCGACGCGGGCGCGTTCTTCCGGGCGGCAGGGGCCGCCTTGCGCTCCACCTTGCCGGTCACCCGCACCGTTTCGCCCGACACCTCGACCCGGTAGCAGGTCACGGGGTGCAGTGCCGGGGGACGGAGTGCCTCGCCGGTACGCAGACTGAAACACGCGTGGTGCCAGGGGCAGCGCACCGTCTCGCCCACGATGAGCCCTTCGCCCAGCGGTCCGTTGTAGTGACTGCAGGTGGCGCCGATGGCGAGCCACTCGTCCTCCTGCCGCACCAGCAGCACCGCCTCACCGTCCACCTGCCCGACCACGCTGCCGCCCCGCTTGACGCTGGTGACCGGAACGCCGCGAGTCAGGTCCGGGCCGCTCGGCTTGGCCTGTTCTCCCATCGCGCCTCCACGTAAGGGTCGGATGCCTGGGGAATCATACCGCGCCGGGGGACAAATGACACGAACCCTCCTTGCCCGCCCCGCGTGCGCAGGGCCGGACAAGGAGGGTTCGCTCGGGTATGGGTCGAACGGCCTACCGATCTTCCCGCATCGGCCGCTCGCGCGACTCGGGCTCTCCGCCTCGGAATTCGAAATGTGCGTCGGAAAGGATCCGGCCCCGCCATTCGATCGCCGCGCCCCGCAGGAGGCCGTCTGCCAGGACCCGATCGGCGAGCACAGCGGCCGATTCCCAGACCCCGGGGACGAGCCCCGGGTAGAGTCGGGCGTGCTCCGATAGCAGGCGAGCCTCGCGGCGCGTGGCGAGAGTGAGCGGGCCGACGACGTCCCGACGCAGGACCGTCGTGAGCGAGGGTTGCGGCATAGTCACCTCCCGTCCTCCGCCAGCACGCAATACAGCTTCATAGTCCGGACGATGCCCGTCAAGAGAACCGGGTATTGCCCCGGTCGCGGGCCGGTCACGGTCCGCCAACGGCAACCTGTCCTCATCACCCCTCGGCGGTCAGCCGTCGGATCACGTTGTCCAGCAGGTCGTGGGGGATCTCGATCTGGCGGAGGCGCTCCCGGATCAGGCGGAGCAATGCCGCCTCGAAGCGGAACTGGGCCTCGCATCCGAGGCACCGGTTCAGGTGCGTCTCCACCTGACGGCGCTCGCGGGGCGAGAGACTGCGGTCAACGTACTCATCCAGCCGGCCGACCGTCCCGGCGCACGGCGAGCCATCCACGAGGCGGATCGACATGCACGCCAAACGGCGGCCGCCCGGGGAAAGTTCCCTCTAACTGCCCGGGTCCCATCCCTCCTCCGCCACCACACGGCGGGCCCGGCTGAAGGCGATGTTCCAGCGCCTCCCCTTCTCGAAGGTCTTGGACCACCGGTCTCGAACCGCGATCCCGAGGACATTGCGCTCGGCGCTCGGCAGGCTGGGCAGGGTTCGGCGAATGATGGGCAGCGCATCGGCACTGAGTCCGGCGATGTAGTCCGCATCGATCTCGCGCCCGGCCGCCACTCGGGCCAGGTTGGTGCGCGCGATCAGGGCGTCCGGGTTGAGCAGGTTGAGCGCGCCGAGGATCAACGCGGCAGCGGCCACCGCGCCCGGCGCGAACCGCTGCCGGCGTCCCCGGAGCACGGTGGCCGCGAACCAGCCGAACACCAGCACCAGCCAGCCCATGAAGGCGGTGGTATAGAAGCGGAGCTCGGTGAGGCCGTATTCGACCGTGTAGAGGCGCATGCGGTACAGCGCCGAGGCGAGCATCACGTCCAGCAGCAGGAGCATCAGCAGGGCCAGCGCACGGAAGCGGCGCACGGCGCCGCGGTCGGCGTCAATCAGCAGCCAGTCGGCGGCGAGCAGCAGCGGCAGACTCAGGGCGGCGACAGTTACCAGCTGGAAGAATCCGCTCCGGGCGTACTCCGCGTAGCTGAGGCCGCTCACCGCCTGCACGAACGCCGCACCGCCGAAGAGGACGCGGAACTGGACCAGCACGAAGCTCGCGAAGAGGAGGTTCACCACCCCGAGCACGGTGCCCACTTCGGCCAGGCCGAGCCGCCCGCGTCCGGCGGCCGGGATCGGAACGGCGGGGAGGGCGGACCTGGCCCAGGCGATGACCCCGATGACGCCCGCGGCCACCCAGCCCCAGCGCAGCATCGCGAGCAGATGCTCGGCCACCGTATCGAGCCGCAAGGCGAGATGGTCCGACAGGATCCGGTTGAAGACCGGGTCGGCGTTCATCAGAAGACCACCGAAGACGACGGTAATGGGAAGCGCCGCGAGAAGCCCGAGCGCCGGCCCCTTGAGCCGCCGGGCCGGGGTGTCGTCCGGCAGAGCCCGCCAGTCGATGTCGCCGAACACCAGCGCCGGTGCGCCGCCCACGGCCCCCGCGCCCAGGCGGACGGCGCCGGCGACGTAGTCCATCATGCCGGCCTTCCAGAAGCCCAGCCCGCGCACCTGCGGTAGAGCCAGGACGCCGACGGCGCCGATCGCGAGCAGGTTCAGCGCGAAGAGCACCTCGGAATCGCGCCAGACCAGGGCCAGCACGAGCACGCCCGCGGCGAGTCCGAACCCGGGAGACGGTGTCTCCAGCTCCGGCTCCCGCATGAGGACGTAGCCGATGGCCAGCACCAGCGCACCGACAGCGAGCGCGAGATCGAGCCGCTCCGGCACCGTGCGCTCCAGCACGTCGCCCACCACGCCCACGGCGAGCGCCGCGGCGGCGATGGTCAGCCCCTGCCGGGTCCGGTCGGTCATCGAGCTCACCCGGCCACCTCGGCGGTGAGTCCCCCGAAGCGGCGATCCCGGCCGGCGAACTCCCGCATGGCGGCCGCCAGGTCGGCCTCGGCGAAGTCGGGCCAGAGACGCTCCAGAAACACCAGCTCGGCGTACGCCGCCTCCCAGAGGAGGAAGTCGCTCAAGCGGCGCTCGCCTCCGGTGCGGATCAGGAGATCGAGCTCTGGCACCGGCGAGCCGTGATCCACGATCGCTACCAGCCGGCCGAACGCCTCGCGTCCGATCGGCGTGGCGGGCTGCACGCATTGGGCGGCGCGCAGAATGGCGTCGCGCCCACTGTAGTCCAGCGCGATCCGAAGCAGAAGACGTCGTCCCGCGGCCGTCGCCCGCTCGGCGCGCTCGATCCGGCCCACCAGCCCGCTGTCGAGCCGGTCCCTGCGGCCGATGATCTCGAGTCGGACGCCGTTGCGGACGCATCGCGGCGTCTCCATCCGCAGGTATTCCCGGAAGAGGCGCATGAGGGCGCGGACCTCGAGCGCGGGTCGGTTCCAGTTGTCGGCCGAGAATGCGTAGAGGGTCAGCGTGCCGATGCCGAGGCCCGGGGCGACCTCCACCACGTGGCGTACCGTCCGGGCGCCCACCCGGTGCCCCTCGTGCCGAGGCCGCCCCTTCCGGGTGGCCCAGCGGCCGTTGCCGTCCATGATGATGCCGACGTGAGGCCCGGGGATAACGTGCGGTGAAGCGCTTTGTTTCATAAAGTTGAGCCTCAAAAAAAAGGACAGCCTCAGCGATCCCGGGTGCTCCGGATGATCGCCTCCATGTGGGCCAGGTAGCGCTCCAGCGCCCGCCGGCCGGCGGCGCTCAGGCGATACTCCGTCCGGGGCACCCGCCCCTCGAACGACTTGGTGCACACGATGTAGGCGGCCTCCTCGAGCTTGCGCGCGTGCACGCTCAGGTTGCCGTCGGTGGTCTCCAGCAGCCGCTTGAGCTCGTTGAAGGTGAGCGACTCGTTGACCGCGAGCGCGCTCACGATGGCGAGGCGCATGCGCTCGTGGATGAGCCGGTCGAGCTCGAGCGTCCCGTGGGCGGCGGAGCCGCCCTTCACGCCAGCCAAGGGGCCGGGGCCGCGCGGCTCTTCCCCGCCCCGCGGCGCGAGATTGGACTTAGCCACCGTACCTCCGCGCGATGATCCAGCCGAAACCGATGTGCAGGCCGCCGAAGCCGATCGCCATGAGCAGATTGCCCCAGGCCGCGGGCCCCAGCAGCGCCAGCGCCCCCAACGCCATGAAGCAGAGCCCCATGAGCGGCACCACCCGCACCGAGAAGGCTCCGCCGGTGACCACCCCGGTGCCGTAGAGCAGCAGCCAGGTGCCAGGCAGCGCCTGGTACAGTCCGGCGCGCACCAGCGCGACGGTGAGCAGGGCTCCCACTGCGATCGGCGGCACGTAGCTCAGAACGAAGCGGCGGCCCGGATAGCTGAAGACGGGGGTGCCGGCGTGTCTGGCTTTCCGGACCATGCTCCAGCCGCCGATGGTGAGCGCGATGACCGAGGCGCCGAGCCAGGTGGCCAGCCATTCGACCGGGGTGAGCCGAGTCTCGGCCGCGGCGGCGGCCACCAGTGCCACGGCCCCCATGGCCACCCC
>DASSML010000322.1:0-3264 GCA_035688895.1 Gemmatimonadales bacterium | reverse complement strand
GGCCTGGAGTCGCTCTTCGGCGGCGGGCGCGGGCGGCAGGACCACCGGCGGGGTCAGGATGTGCGGGTGACCCTCAAGCTGGGCCTGTCCGACGTCGCCAGCGGCGTCAAGAAATCGGTCCGGCTCAAGACGCTGGACCGCTGCACCGTCTGCAACGGCAGCGGGGCCAAGGCCGGCACCAAGCCCACCACCTGCACCACCTGCGGCGGCTCGGGCGAGGTCCGTCGGGCCGCCCGGAGCATGTTCGGCCAGTTCGTGTCGGTGTCGCCCTGTCCGACCTGCGCCGGCGAGGGCACGGTGATCGCGAATCCGTGCGAGGTCTGCCGCGGTGAGGGACGGGTTCGTGGCGAGCGCACCGTCTCCGTGGACATCCCGGCCGGCGTCGCCTCCAACAACTACCTGACGCTGCGCGGCCAGGGCGCGGTCGGCCCCCGCAACGGGCCCAGCGGCGATCTCCTGGTGATGCTCGACATCAAGGAGGACGATCGGTTCGAGCGCCAGGGCGACGACCTCTACCACGATTTTCTGCTCTCGTTCTCCCAGGCGGCGCTGGGGGGCACGTTCACTGTCCCGACGCCCTACGGCGACGAGGAGGTCAAGATCCCCGCCGGCACCCAGACCGAGACCCTGCTTCGCCTTCGAGGGCGGGGTCTGCCGGTGCTGGGGCAGAACGGCAAGGGAGATCTGCTGATCCGGGTGCACGTCTGGACCCCCGAGCGGCTCTCGTCCGAGCAGGAGCGCCTGTTCAAGGAGCTGGCCAAGACCGAGGGCGAGCCGCCCAAGCGCTCACCCGGCTTCTGGTCCAAGCTCAAGGAAGCGCTGGGCGCATGAGCTGGTGGGCCATCGACGTGCGGACCACCCCGGGGCGCCGGGAATGGCTCAGCGCCTGGCTGGTGGCACGCACCGGCCAGGCGGTGGAGGAGCGGGAGGACGGCACGCTGGTGACGTTCGCGCCCGACGAGGGAGCGGCCGACGCGCTGATCGCCGAGCTGGGCGAGGCTGCCGGCGAGCCGGCCGTGGCGGAGCGGCGACGGGTGGAGGCCGTGGACTGGACCATCCGCTGGCGGGACGGACTAGGCGCCCGCCGGTTCGGCCGACTGATGGTGGTACCATCCTGGGTCGCGGAGCCGAGCGACCCGGCGGCGGCCACGGTGGTCCTGGATCCCGAGACCGCGTTCGGCAGCGGGGAGCACGGATCCACCCGCGCGGCGCTCGCGCTGCTCGAGCGCTGGGTGCGCCCCGGTGACCGGGTGCTCGACCTCGGCAGCGGCAGCGGCATTCTGGCGATCGCGGCGGTGAAGCTGGGAGCGGCCCGCGCGATCGGGATCGAGATCGATACCGAGGCCAACGTCGTCGCCGTGCGGAACGCGAGCCGGAACGAGGTGCGGGACCAGATCGAATTCCTCGACGGCGACGCGGGCGACCTGGCCCCGCTGCTCGGTCCCGCCGATCTGCTGCTCTCCAACATCCTCCGCAGCGTCAACGCCCAGCTCCTTCCGGCGATCGTGCGCAGCCTGCGGCCCGGGGGAATGGCCATATTCTCCGGGATGGAACAGGCGGAGGCCCCGCTCTTCCGCCCGCTGCTAGCGCCCGCGGGCCTCACCACCCTGGACGAGCAGCGCGACGCGGGATGGTGGTCGGTGGCCGCTCGGCGGGATTGATGCGGGTCTTGCTCCCCGCCGGTATCGTCGACGAGGGCGAACGTTGTCGGGTGAGCGAGGAGGAAGGACACCATCTCCGGGTCCGCCGGGCCGAGGCGGGGGAGCTGGTGGAGCTCCGTGACGGGGCCGGGCTGGTAGGCACGGGACGGCTGGCGTCGGTGCCTGGTGGCTGGGAGGTCGAGGTGGTGCAGGCCAGGCGGGAAGCGCGGCCGCCCGCGCTCACGCTCGCGGCCGGCGCGGGCGACCGCGACCGGTTCGGCTGGCTGGTCGAGAAGGCGGTCGAGCTGGGAGTCACTCGAGTGGTACCACTCGAGACCGAGCGTACCGCCGGCGTCGCCAGCCGGCTTCGAGCCGGCCAGATCGAGAAGCTGCGCCGTGTGGCCATCGAGGCGCTCAAGCAGTGCGGTGCCGCCTGGGCCTGCGAGGTGGCGGATCCGATGAGCCTGGGCGCCTTCATCGCGGCCGCGCCGGAAGGCATCCGGTGGCTGGCCGATGCTCGGGGCGAGCCGGGGGCGGCCGAGCTGGACGCTGAGCCCGTGACGGTGGTGGTCGGCCCCGAGGGCGGCCTGACTCAGGATGAAATCGAGGAGCTCCGGGCCGCCGGCTACCGCTCCGTCGCTTTCGGCCCTTTCACTCTGCGTTACGAGACCGCGGCGCTCGCGGCGGCGGTGCTCGTCGTCGCCGCTCGCCGGCGAGGATCCCATGGCTGACTGCCTGTTCTGCAAGATCGTGGCGGGCGAGATCCCGGCGACGATCGTCAAGCGCACCGACGACGCGCTCGCGTTCCGCGACATCGACCCCCGCGCCCCGACGCACGTCCTGGTGATTCCCACCCGCCACGTCCCGGCTGTGCGCGACGCCCGGAGCGGCGATGGGGAG
Source organism: Gemmatimonadales bacterium (assembly GCA_035688895.1). GTDB lineage: Bacteria > Gemmatimonadota > Gemmatimonadetes > Gemmatimonadales > GWC2-71-9 > CAVVWJ01. The sequence continues at coordinate 724 of DASSML010000322.1, read as the reverse complement.
CGTATCCTCGGCCGCACCCTCGCCTTCGCCGCCGAGGTGGCGGGGGAGCTGGGACTGGATGCCGGGGGCTATCGCATCGTGACGAATACGGGCAAGGACGCGGGGCAGAGTGTAGATCACCTGCATTTCCACGTGCTCGGGGGGCGGAAGTTCACCTGGCCGCCCGGGTAGCGCGAACCGGAACAGCCTCTGACGGGAGGGAAAGATGGATCTCGATCGCCTGCTTCGAGTCATCCCCGCCGGCCTGCTGGTGGCCAACCTGTACGGCTGCGGTACCCGCGATGCCAAACCCGAGGCGGACCATCAGGTGGCGGAGGCCGAGGATGCCGCACCCGCTGAGGACGCCTCGGCCGACGCCGCGCCGGCTGCGGCGCCCGCCGACGGCGGTCAGCAGCCCCTCACCGTGGCGGATATCGACCGCTGGGACAAGGGTATGGCGGCTGAGCTCGAAGCTGTGCACGCGGCCGCCACCAAGCTCAAGGAGGCGAAGACCGCGGACGACACGTTGACGGCGATGACGGCCACGCAGGACATGTCCACCCTTGAGGCGGGGGCCCAGGCCGCCGGCGTCGATCGGGAGCGCTACAACCTGATCCGCAGCACCTTCTCGTCGGCGGCCGGCTACCTGGCGCCGTCCGTGGGCGGGCTGGACACCACCACACTCTCCTCCGACCAGCGCGCCGAGATTCGGCGGGGGAACGCCGAGCAGCTGGAACAGCTGAAG